>JANMKS010000139.1:0-51836 GCA_031372155.1 Sphingomonas sp. | reverse complement strand
TTCGCACGCACAGTCTGCGGCGTCGTTTTCCAGGGATCGGAGCGCACGACGGGGTGCCAGTTCACGTTCAGCTGCGACGGCGCTTTAAAGCGCACGCCTTCTGATGTCGCTTGGAAACGTGCACTGGCGCTGGCTCAGGTTATGCTGGCGGGGCAGGTGTATGCGGCGGTCGGGAATGCCACCCATTATCATACCGACTGGGTCGTGCCTTACTGGGCAGATTCGCTCACGAAGCTGACGAAAGTTCGAACACATATATTCTATACCTGGCGCGGATACTGGGGAACACCACGCGCATTCGGATCGGGCAGCGGGGGCGGCGAACCCACCGTTGCGGCGCTTGCGCGGTTATCGCCGTTTCATTTGGGCGCGCCCGACATCACCCCGGTCGTACCGGAAGACGTGCCGCCGATTGCCTTGACGCTGGCTCCGACCACGGCACCGCTCGTGCTCGACGGCGTTCGCGAAAAGTCATTGCGCGGCAGCTTGGTGCGAGGCCAGCAATCGCCCAGCGATCATCGTTACTTCATGCAGCTCGATCCGGCCGCGTTTGCCGGAAGCTATGCCACTGCCGCATTGGCGATCTGCAAGGATAAAGTTCCTTGCAAGGTGTTCGGCTGGCGCGATCCCAAACAGATGGCCGTCGCACTGCCGGTCAATTCCGCGCAGCGCGCTGCCTTAAGCTTCATCTATGCGAAGGATGACAAGTCGTCGGAAAGCATCTTTTGGAACTGTCAGCAGATGAACCGCAGCAACACGGCGCAGTGTCTGCCGCTCGAGTCCGGCGCATTGCAGAAACTCTTCGACTGACCCCGCCGCGCGTCAGTACAACCAGTTCGTCCACTGCGCGGCCGGCGTCCATGCCTCGGCCTGTTTTCGAAATGCGTACGTCGTACCCCAATGCCCTCCAGTGACCGATACAAAGGCAATATCCTTGCCCATGATGATGTCGGACACGGTGAAATAAGGATGACAACCCGGCGAGAAGCGATTGAAGGGCCACCACCGCGATCTTGCTAGCGGAGCGGAGCGGAAGTCGGGGACCGTCACGTGCGATGCGGTCTGGAACGCCGAAAGTGCTCGCGCTGCCGTGTTATATTGCGCCTGCTCGATCGCGGGCAGTGCATTGGACTTGCCGCCAGGCTCGGTAAGGAGCACGCGACCGGAGCGAAACTCGTCGTCGAACATCTGCTTGCTTGACAGGCCTTGTGGTGGACGCAGCGGTCCAGGCACGCTCCACGCAAGTGGTCGTCGCGCAGGGTCGGGGGCCACCATCATGGTGCGAAAGATCGCGAGCGGCTCCCCTCTCGTGGTGCTGTCGATGCATGCCGTCTTGCCGTCCGACGTCAGAACCTGGGCAAGCTGCTCAAAGATCCTGTCGCGATCGTTATCGGGTGTCGCGATGGCGCTGCATCCGGCGACGGCGACCGCGGCTGTGATTGCAAGGACGTGCCTTGAAACGCGGCTCTTCATGTTTTGACTCACGCGCAACTCCCGTGCCCTGCTTGGCGCGCTCCGGCGAGAGGTGCAAGCAGACAGCGCGTGTAGAATCTCGGTCTATCCCGTTTCGCGACTTGGGCCGCGGAATTCGTATTTTATTCGCGGTTTGTCACATCTATAGGAAGCTTACTGTGAACGGGTCAGCTGATTTCTATCGCCAGAACCACCGGCGCCAGCAAGCGGCCGCGCTTGGAGCTGTGGCAATTGCTCTGATGGCCGGACTGCTGCCGCGCAACGAACGCGCGCTTTTCATAACGCCGTTTCCCGACGCGCCAAAGGCCTTTGCGGCAATCATTCCAACGCCGCCGATCGAATTTGCACAGGATTTTGGGTATGACGTCGTGCCGCGCGGTCCACCCCGTGCCTATTTCGCACGTGCGCGCCGCCCTTCGGGACCGCCAGCATCGTTCGGTTCGTTGCCGCGATCCGCGTCTTCGCCTTCTGCCGTAGGTGGTGGCGACGGGCTTCCCTTTACGACGGGCGGGTTCACTCCAGACTATTCTCCTGCGTCGGGTTCTGGCCCGGGATTTTCGCAAGCGGCATTCGTGCCGTCGCCGGCTCCGCTCAGCTTCGGACCGGGTGGAACGTTGAGTCCGACAACAAGCAGCGGCGATCCGGCTCCGGGAACTAGCTCGGGAGGGGTGATAGTACCTGCGGTTCCGGAGCCGGCCTCCTGGGGAATGATGCTGCTCGGCTTTTTCGGTATCGGCAGCGTTCTGCGCCTGTTGCGGCGAACGGGATCAGTTCAACTGCAAGCTTGATCCCCGAAAGGTGACGGACTGGAGCCGGGACAACAGGCTCTGCCCCATCAGTGAAACGGGCAATTCGGAATCGACGACCGCAGCATCGACATCGTCGACGGTCTGACCGGCAATCGTTACTCGGTGCAATCTGGTCCAGCGCATGTTGGATGCGCCGCCTGCGGTTTCGATTTGTGATGCCCCTGTTGCCGAACTTCTTGCGCCGACGCGGGCTGCATCCCCCTTGGTCAGTACCACAACGCTGGCACCGCTATCGACGACAAACTTGACCGGATGCCCGTTGACCTGAGCTTCTACGTAGAACAGCCCATCGTCGGCCTGCGTGAAACTGGACGAAGATGGCTTCGTTGCGGCCGCTCCGGTGGAAAGCGGCGAAGTTGGGAATGCATAGTTAGCGGCCGCGCGGTGTTGTGCGGTGGTGTCTGCCCACACACTGCCGACCGGGATCGACAGGGCCGATGTCAGCACAAGAATTAGACGAAGCGCCATGGCCTCGGGACTAGGGTGCCGATGTCTAAATACGGTATCCTGAAAGGGTTTCTTGCCCGTTAAGCGTGTTTAGCGTCCGGTTGTGCGTGCGTCATCCGCGCTTTTCGTCGGCGCTGCCACAGGGCGATCAGCAGGAACCCGACAGCTCCCAGCCCAAACTGCGCAGCGACTTGCAAATACGGCCACCAAAGCGCGCTTCGTCGCGCGAACAGGACGTAATAAGGCTTCTCGACCCTGTGCCCGGCATAACGGTAAAGACGAATGACTTCGCCGGGCAAACCGCCTTGCTTCAGGATGCCGGTCATCGACACCACGGCGCGGCGCGACTCCGCGTCGGTCACGGGCGGCAATTCGACGAAGTATTGAAGGTCGTGCCCGTCGTCACCCGGCGCAATCATGGGCGCAAAACGCATGTTGTGACGCGCGACGACGAGATCCTCGTCGAATGCAGCAGTACGAACATACAGTATGGAACCCGACAACGTGGTTGCGCCTTCCCTCGGTTGCGTAAGCGGGGGACTGTCGAGCGTGATGACCTGAATCGGCCCCCGGTCGTTTGGAAGAAACGCCATGGCAAAAAGCGAAATCGCCGCCGTGGCCGCCAGAAAGGCAGCCGCCCCGAACATCACCCGCTGAAAGATCAGGGCCGAGCGAAGCGTGGCGGTGTGTCGCCGCTCCTCCGGCCGACGACGCGGGCGACGGAATACCAGCAACGCCGGCGATGTCAGAAGCGCCACCAGCAACACGTATGTGAGGGTGGGATAATAGCGACCGAAGGTGTCGAATTGCCACTCGCCGGTGAATGCAATCAGGCCGCGATAGGTGACCGATTGCCATAGGAGAATCAGCGCGACGAACAGCGCCCAGGCCGAGAGCCCGATCGATTTGATTTCCTGCCTGCGGCGGCTGATTGTGCGACCTGCCATTATAAATCCAAGCGTACGACCGCAGTTACATGGACTTATGGTTAACCCTTGGCAATTGCCGTTGAAGACTGGCGGTGTGACCGGGCTGGCTGTAAAGGCGTCTCGCTGTGTTGCCGGACATAGGGACGGATGGCCGATTTCTCTGATGTTCTGATCGTAATCCCGTGCTTGAACGAAGAAGCCAATCTTGCTCGCTTGCTTGACCAGTTTCGGCGCGAGGCACCGGGCGCTTTGATCATCGTCGCCGACGGCGGAAGCACCGATACCAGCAGAGCTATTGCGCGAAAAGCTGCAAACGAGGCGCAAGATATTACGATTCTGGAAAATCCCAAGCGCATTCAGGCGGCGGGTATCAACCTAGCCGTCGCGCGTTACGCGGGAGAACGCGATTGGCTGGTGCGGGTCGACGCCCACTGCCTCTATCCGGCGCACTTCATCCGGATTCTGATCGACGCAGCAATCTCTCGCGAAGCCGACAGCGTCGTCGTGCCAATGATCACGAAGGGAAAATCCTGTTTTCAACGGGCTGCGGCGGCGGCACAAAATTCACTGCTGGGCAACGGCGGAGCGGTGCATCGAAACGCGAGTGAAGGCTTGTTTGTCGATCACGGCCATCATGCCCTGTTTCGACTGAGTAGCTTTCGAAAGATCGGCGGCTATGACGATAACTTCTCGCATAACGAAGATGCGGAGCTCGACGTGCGCCTCGGGGCTGCAGGTGGCCGCATCTGGCTCGAAGGGCAAGCGGCCGTGATCTATTTCCCGAGATCGGGACCCGGAGCGCTCTTCAGACAGTATTTCCGCTATGGGATGGGACGGGCGCGGACGGGTGCAAAGCACAACCAAACGCTAAAGCTGCGACAGGCGCTTCCTTTGGGAGTGATGCCTGCGGGTCTCCTGGCACTCATCGCGTTACTATCGCTGCCGTTCGCATCATGCGGTATGTTTCTGGCTTTGCCCCTTGTGACGTGGGCTGCATCTGCTTTGTTCGTCGGGGTTGGATTGTCGGTGCGCGCTCGCGATGTGTGCGTCCTCGGCGCGGGTTTTGCAGCTATGCTGATGCACATGGGGTGGTCGTGCGGATATTGGCGCGAAACATTCCGCCGTCATCCTCTTCGCCAGGAATCACAAACTCCTCGTTTTTGACGCAAGCGCTGCTAGTGCGTTTTGTGTGATCGAGTGAAAGTGGAAAATGATGAACCAAGGGAAAATTGGTGTGCATTTGCGGATCATTGTTCGCAGCGCCGCTGGCCTTGTTCTTGTTGCGGGGATTGTCGGCTGCGACAAGAAACCCGGCGGCCAGGTTGCAGCTGTCGTCGACAATGTCGAGATTACGCAGCAGGAGTTGCGCGCGGAGGCGGAGGGAATGCGCCAGCAGCCCGGCCAGGACGCCCAAGCCGCTCGCGCACCTATTCTTCAGCGGATCATCGATCGCAACCTGCTCGCCGGTTATGCCCGCAAAGAGGGTCTCGACCGTGGCCCTGAATTCGTTGCTCGCCGTCGACAGATCGAGGAAGCGCTGCTCGCCGACCTGGCGGTCAGGAAACTCGTGGGCGCGCAGCCAACCCCGACCGCTGCTCAGGTGCGCGATTATGTCGCCAAGAATCCCACGCTGTTTGCCGGACGCCAGCGTCTTGACCTCGATCAACTGCGCTTTGCGACTCCCGGTGACGCCAAGAAGATTCAGGCGCTCACAAAGCTCGGTTCGCTCGATGCGATCGGGGCGCAATTGAAGGCAGAGGGGGTGGCGTTCCAGCGCGCTCCCGCGGTTCTCGACACGGCATCGATCGATCCGGCCGTCGCGCGCCAGATCGTCGCACTTCCCAACGGTGAGATATTTGATGTCTCGACTGGCGGCACAACTTTCATCAGCGCCATCACCAACCGCGCGGGTGGTGCGACGAGCGAGGCCGACTGGACTCCCGCTGCAACCGAAGCCTTGCGGCGGGAGCGTGCGGCCAAAACGCTTGCCACCGCGATGACCAAACTGCGCAAAGACGCCAAGATCGAGTATGATCCCGCCTTCAAGCCAAAATAGGCAGGACGACTTTACCCATGCTTCGGGTTGCTTACTTCGTCCATGATCTGACGGACGCGGCAGTCCTTCGTCGGGTTCGGATGTTGCATGCCGGCGGTGCCCGCGTGATCGTTATCGGCTTTCGCCGTCATGCGGGAGAGACGAGCGCGCTGGAGGGCGTCGAGGTCATGGAGTTGGGTACGACTCTGGATGGCCGGTTGTTACACCGCATCGGTGCTATTTTGCGTGCGTTCACGACGATCGGGGAGGTTCGCCGGAGGATTTCGGGCGCTGACACGATCATTGCCCGCAACCTCGAATCGCTTGTTCTTGCCACTAGGCTCAAAGGCGGCCGACTGCTTGCCTATGAGTGCCTCGACGTTCACCGCACGCTGCTGGAGACCAGACTGAGCGCGCGCATCGTACAGCGGGTCGAGCGCCTCCTGCTTGCTCAGGTCGACTTGATCGTGACGAGTTCTCCGCGCTTCCGGGACGATTATTTCCGCCGAATGAGGCGCGTTACGGTTCCCATCATCCTGCTTGAAAACAAGGTTCTTCAAATCGATGCTGGCTCTGCTCTCCAGACGGCGGAGCGTCCTGCGCCTGGTCCGCCTTGGGTCATAGGCTGGTTCGGAATGCTTCGTTGCAGGCGTACTCTGGAGCAACTTGAGGCGATCGTGAGAGCAAGTTCTGGTCGGGTGGAAGTGCTGGTCGCAGGAATTGCGTCGGGCCGGGAGTTTGACGATTTCGAGGCGCGCGTCGCAAGCATTCCGGGAATGACATTTCTGGGCCGATACACCGCAGCCCAGATTTCCGCACTCTACGCACGCGTCCATTTCGCGTGGGCGATCGACTATTTCGAAGAAGGCCTCAATTCGAACTGGTTACTTCCCAACCGCCTGTACGAAGCATTGGCGCATCGGGTCGTACCGATCGCTCAGAAAGAAGTGGAAACGGGACGATGGCTTGCCCGTCACGGTGTGGGTTTGATAGTCGACAACGTTGAGAAGGAGGTTCGAGCGCGCCTGACCGGCCTCAACGAGCCGACGTATCGCAGCATGCGTGACGCCATCGGCATTATACCCAGAGAGGCGCTTATTGCCGATGCAGGCGATTGCCGATCGCTGGTACAGGCGCTTACGCGATGACGGACAATTTCAAATCAGAAATGGCGTTCCGCAATTCGAATTGTGTCGCCCGCGCGAATTATGACAGGACCCTGCCCACGCAATTCGACCAGCTTTTCGGCCGTGTCGTTCGCTCGCTTCACGAATGCGCGCTTGGTATTGGCGCGATACGTATAGCCGCCTGCAGATGCGACCGCCTGTTGCAGCGTCAGCCCGGTCGACACGGGATATTCGCCGGGTCGGTTCACTTCGCCCAATATGTAGAACGGCCTGAACGAAATAACCTGAATGCTGACGCGCGGGTTGTTGATGTATCCGTCGTTCAATGCTGCAGCGAGCGCCGACTGAAGCTGTTCAACCGTCTTGTCAGTCGCCTTAAGATTACCCACCAGAGGAAAGCTCAAATTCCCGCCGCTTGTGATGACGTATTCGCCTGTCAGCGTCTCCTCGCCGAAGACGATCACCCGTATCTTGTCCCCGGAAGCGAGCGTGTATTCGATGTCCTGGGAGGGAGGAGCAATCGTAGCCGTCGAGGCGGGCGCGGTCGGCGCAGCGCAGCCAGGGGCAGCAATGCACAAGGCAAAGGACAAGATCGTCCCGATGCTCCAGGTTTTCAAACGACCTACTCCCGACACGGACTTAGGCAGCCGGATAGCTTTGGCGGCCGATTTTCGCAAGGCGCGGGCGCGAAGGGAGCCTCGGCGTGAGCCACGAGCATGTCGCGGTCGTCATTGCAGCGTGGAATGCGGAGGCGACGATAGCGACCGCGATCCACTCTGCCTTGGCGCAGGCGGAGGTTGCCGAGGTCGTTGTCGTGGACGACTGCTCAAGCGACCGGACGGTGCAGGCGGCACGCGCCTCTTGTGATGGCACAGCACGACTGAAGGTGTTCGCGCAGACAGAAAATCTGGGGCCATCGCAGGCCCGCAACCGTGCGATCTCGCTTTCGAAATCTCCGCTCATCGCGGTCTTGGACGCCGACGACCAATTCCTGCCCGGACGCTTTGCTCGCTTGCTCGGGGTTGAGGGCTGGGATGCGATCGCGGACAACGTCGGTTTCGTTCACGAGAACGCGGTGAAGGGTTTTAGCATTGCGGATTGCGACGCCGAGTCGGGCCAAACCGAATGCCTGACGCTTGAGACATTCGTCCAAGCCAATGTCTCGGTGCGGCGTCGACCACGGGCCGAGTTAGGTTTCTTGAAACCCGTGATGCGCCGCGAATTTCTATTACTTCACGGACTTCGCTATGATCCGTCAATGAGGCTTGGCGAGGACTATGCGCTGTACGCGCGCATGCTCGCGGCGGGAGCGCGCTTTCTGATCGACCGCAGATGCGGGTATCTGGCTGTGCAGCGGAAAAGTTCGCTTAGCGGACAACACACGGCCGAAGATCTGGCCGCGCTCGCCGCGTCGGATGCAGAACTTCTCGAGCATCAAATGCCGCAACCAGCACGACGAGCGGTGCAGGCTCATCGTGCAAGCGTCGTCCGCAAACACGCCCATCGACGGTTTCTTGACGCGAAGGCGCAACGCGGTTTGGTTAGCGCAGTGATCGACGCCGCCAAAAAGCCCGGGCTGATCGCCGACATCGCGCTGGACATAGCAGCCGATAAAATGGCGCGCGCACCCGTCGAGACGAAGGAGGTGCGGTATCTGCTCGGATAATGCAGCGGACCGGCCCAAAGTGTCGGTCGCCATAGCCAGTTTTAATTCCGCGCCCTTTATCGGCGCGGCACTTCGGTCCGCGCTGCGACAGACGTTGACCGACCTCGAAGTCATCGTCGTGGACGATGCGTCGACGGATGCGACGGTCTGCGCGGTTGCATCTGAAGCCGCCGGCGACGCGCGTGTGCAGGTGCATGTCCTCACCGAAAACACGGGTCCCGGTGCCGCTCGCAACTTTGCCATTTCGCATGCGAGGGGGGAGTGGCTTGCCGTATTGGACGCCGACGACTTGATGGCCCCCGACCGCCTGCGCCAGCTCGTCGAAATTGGTCAGCAACAGGCAGCGGACATCGTCGCGGATGACCTGATCGTCTTTGGGAACGGCACCCCGACCGAACGCTTCCTTGGGCCCGCAGAACGCGGCGGGCGGCTCCCTCTGGATGAATACCTTCGACGTACAGTGATTTACGGAGGTGGTGCGAACCTGGGCTACCTCAAGCCCTTGATTCGGCGGGACGCGCTGCGGCGAAGCGGTGTGCAGTACGATCCTGCATTGAGAATCGCCGAAGATGATGACTTTGTCGCGCGAATGCTTGCGGCAGGATTGCACTATTGGATCGACCCCGTGCCTCGGTACGGCTATCGACGGCACCTCGCTTCGACCTCTCATCGTTTGTCAGTAGATAACGCGGCCGCAATGCTGCGTGGCGGGCAAAAGCTGGCCGCCGATTTGTCCACCGCACTTCCGCAAGTTCGACAGGCGCTGGCAAAGCGTAATCAGGGACTGGGCAAGGCGCTGGCGTTTGCAGGACTGATCGATGCGTTGAAGCAAAGCGATCCGCTGCAATTCGCCAGGATTGGGATCGCGAACCCCGCTGCCCTCGGCCTGCTGCGTATGCCGGTACTTGCGCAACTGAGGCGATGGTTTCCGCGCGCGGAGGCGCAAGACGATCCTGCCGCTGTGCGCGCACTCGCTGAGATCATGCAGTGTTGACGACGGAACAAATCGATGTGTGCGTCTGTACGTTTCGACGGACTTCACTTTTTGCGACGCTGGATTCGATTGGCGCTCAGCGGCTGCCCGCCGGCGTTTCGCTGCGGACGATCGTGGCGGACAATGACGAAACAGACCGGCTTCGCGCTGAGGTCGATGCCTACGCGCAGAAACTATCGCTCGACCTGACCTATGTGCATGCTCCGCATCAAAATATCTCGCGCGCGCGAAATGCGTGTCTCGACGCCGCGCGCAACGACTGGATCGCTTTCATAGACGATGATGAAACAGCCGAGACCGATTGGATAGAGCAGTTGCTCTCGCGGCGGGACGGCGTTCAGTTCGTTTTCGGAGTTTCGCAGGCGGAATATCGAGACGATCGCATCCCGGAGTGGATCGTCAAGGGCGATTATCACTCGAACCGTATTGCCGGGAACGATCTGCCGTGGAACGGCTATACATCCAATGTGCTGATGGACCGCGCTTTCGTCGAAGCCCAAGGGCTACGCTTTCTCGAGGCGCTGGGGCAGACGGGAGGCGAGGACACGGTGTTCTTCGCAAGCGCAAATCATGCCGGTGCGCGCTTCAACTATGCTCCCGGCGCTGTCGTCCACGAAGAAGTTTCTCTGGCGCGTGCAAATTTCGCCTGGGTCGCTCGGCGGCGCTATCGGTCGGGGCAGACTCACGCATTGCTGTATCCCGGTTTCAGCACCGCTCTCGCAGCTTTGGCGAAGAGTGCCGCCTGTCTTGTGCAGGGCGCGGCTTTCCCCTTCGCACCCGCGTTTGGCCGAAGGGCGGCACTGCGCGCGATACTGCACGTGGGAGTCGTCGCCTCGGCGCTGGGGTTCTCGCCCCACCGCGAATATGGCGACGCGCATAGAACCCGGCGCGCGTGAAGGTTTCGGTCATCATTCCTTCGTTCAATCGGCTATGGTGTTTGCCCGATGCCATCGCATCTTGTCGGCCCGGCGATCCCGATAGCGAAATCATCGTGATCGACGACGGAAGCAGCGACGGCACCTGGCACTGGCTCAGCAATCAGCCGAACGTTGTTGCGCTTCGACAGGAAAATGCCGGCAAGGCTTATGCGGTCAATCGCGCATTCGATCTGGCAAGGGGCGAGTACGTCCGCTTTCTGGATTCAGACGACATGCTGATGGCCGAAGCCAATCGGCTGCAATACAGCGCAGGCCTTCGTGCGTCGGCCGATATCGTTGTTGCCGGCTATCATGCCTGGGACGAGGAATCCGGCGCGACGATCGCACATCCGTGGAGCGATTGTGGAGACTTTCTCGCTCAGCAACTCGGCGAATGCGACAGTTCGCACTATTCGGCGTATCTATTTCGCAAGGCGTTTCTCCGTGACATCCGCCATCGTCCGGAGTTTTCGTTTCACGACGACCGGATGTTCGTAATCGAAGCCGCGTTGGCACAGCCAAGCGTCGTTGCCGTAGAAGAGCCGACCCTCCTCCATCGTCATCACAGGCGTGACCGCCTGCAATTTCGGCCGGGCTCGGCCGCGATCGCGACGAACTGGCAGGATCTGCTGATGTTTCGAAGGGCAGTGGATATGGTGGTCGAGCGCGGCTTGAGCAGTCCGCGGCGGCTGCGCGCCATTTGTAACAATATTTGGCCGTTGGCGCTCCGGATTTCCTCCACGCACAGAGAGGAAGGTCGCGCTCTGCGGGATTGGCTCTACACTCTCGATCCTGGCTTTCAAGTTCCTCGCCAAGGGTTGCAAAACCGACTTCACCGCGCGCTCGGATTTGGCGCCGCTACGCTGTTGGTCAACGCTGCCCGTGGTGTCCGAAACATCTGGCAAGGCGCGCGGAGCATGTTCGATGAGCGCAAGCGATAGAGTCGCGTTTACAGGCCCGTCTGCGCGCTGCTATTTGTCGGCATCCTAGTTTCAGGGCCTCGGCTTGAAAGTTTCCCGCCTCCCCCGCCAAAATGCGATCAATGCCGCTGGATTCCAGCGCAGCGCGTCCGCCCCGGTGAACTTCCCGCGAGCAGAGCTGCTGCTGGGCGTGAGCGCATTGCTCGCGCTGGTTGCGACAACGATCGTCGGAACGCTTGGTGCGCTGATTTTCATTCTCGCCACGCTGGCCTTTGCAACGATCAGGCCAGGCGAAACGCTTCGGGACTTGGTAAAATTCGCTCCGCTGCTGCTGCTGCCCATTCTCGCCATGATTTCGACCTTGTGGTCTCCTGCGCCACAAGGGACGCTGCGCCTGGCGATGCAATTGCTCCTCACGTTCGTTGCCGCAATCATCGTCGCACGGCGCGTTTCACTCGATCGGTTCCTGCTGATCTTGTTTGTTGGCTATGCCTTCATCTGCCTGCTGATCGTTCCGACGATCCCGGCAAGTCTTGCCAATGGACAGCCACTGGGCAGCGCCTTTCTGGGCAGCAAAAATCAGGTCGGCTTTGCCGCACACATGTTGATCGCGCTTGCCCTGGCTGTTGCCGTCCAGCCTCAGCAGCGGCCCATTGCCCGCCTCTCGACGCTGGTGGCCTTGCCAATGGGCCTTATTATCCTTCTCCTCTCGCAGTCGGCTGGGGCGCGTACGTCGCTTGCGATTACCCTGCTGACGTTCGTTCCGATCTTGCTCCTCGGCAAGTTCAAGCTTCCGTGGCGCGTAGCCATAATGATCGCAGTCCTTGTCGCCCTGGCGATTGCGCTCGTGTTTCTCCCTGATATCCAGACCGCTTGGGGTGATTTCCGAACGAACGTCTTGAAGAAGGATGCGACACTGACCGGGCGTACCCAACTATGGGAAGCGGCAGCCCGGATCAGCGCAGAGAATCCGTTGCTGGGCCAAGGCTATTCGTCGTTCTGGCGACGCGGCAACATCGATGCGGAAGGACTTTGGCGATGGGCGGGCATCGGCAGCCGAAACGGCTTTAACTTCCACAATGCTTTCGTCGAGATTCGCGTCGAACTCGGCTGGGTCGGTGTCGTGCTCTTGATAACGACATGCGCCGCGATCGGAGTGGCGGCGGTGGTGCGCCAAATTACCCGCCCGTCGATTTCGATGGCTTGCCTGATCTCGCTTCTGGCCGTGCAATACGTCCGCAGCTACACCGAGAATGGCTTGGTCGCACCGTTCAGCCTGTGGACGGTCCTGTGGATTGCAACGGCGGTGTATGCTTTTGCTCCGTCGGGAAGCGGAAAGTCAGTTGCCCAGCGAACGACGCGCCTTGCCATTATCCCGCGCTCCCGTTTTCGGCCACGACGGGTTTAGCCAGCGGCCGTTTGGTAAATCTGCAGATAGGCCTCCGCCGATTTCCGCATCGACAAGCAATCCGCGACATATGCCCGCGGTTCAAAGTCCGGCAACATATTCCAGAAACGCGTGAATGCCTGTTCCAGGCCGTCGACGCGGAACCGGCTGCCACATCGCTCGTCGAAATAGGGGACCGAGGTCACGGCGAGATCAGGCGTCGCAGCCGCATTGAGCAGCGGGTCGACGAAGACGCCCTCGTCCCAAGCGAACACCGGCACATTGACCGCCAGCGCCTCCTGATAGGCGAGGCCCTGCGTTTCGTGTTCGCACACGAATGCCATCGACCTTGCGCCGGCCACCATCCGCGCGAAACTGGCTTGGTGGTGATGTCCATAGCGTAACGTCTCATGACGCAAGCCGCGCTTGTCGAGGTGTGCCTTCAGCCGGTCGATGACGGCGGGACCCTGAATATCGCGATCCCAGCGGATCTTGTCGTAAATGAGGACGTCGATCGACTTGTCAGCTGACCGCGAATCGGCCCAGCGGTCGAGGTCGATGCCGGCAAACCAGGTGACGATCTTCTCCCCGCAACTTGGACGATAATAGTCGGAAAACCAGTCGGAGGGCTGAATCAGGAACCGCATCGTCGGGTCAGCGGCGACCGTCACTGCGTCGGCAGTCGTGCCGAAGTCGCCCGGTCCGAAGACTTTGGGATTGGACAGCTGTATTGCGTCGAGGACGCTGGGATAGCCCGCTATCCCGATCGGATAATCCGGCATGGCGGCAGCGGTTCGGAAATCATTCACGCGGACGTCGCAGCCCTCTTGTTCGAGCGCGCGGCGCAAGGCCAGGAATGCGGTGTAGAATCCGGTACGCACCTGTTGCCGTCGGGCGGTTCGATACGCAAACCGCGCAAACCTGCGCGCTTGAGCCATCGCGCTGCCCCAGCGGCCGCTTCGCGCGCGCCATTCGAAGCCGTCATAGAACAACAGCACCAACGGCCCCTTCGCCGTATTTTTCAACTCACTGTTCCAAGTGCTCAGGACACCGCCCGACGAAATATCTCATTGAAATGCAAAGCGGTCGTCCGCCCCCGATCAGGACGAAAACCGCAGCTCTGCATCACCTCATACAGGTCTACGCCATTTGTAGAAAACCTTGCCAGATTCGTTTCGTCAATTTCGACGATGACGGTCGTCACGCGATCCGAGGAAAGCAGCGGCCTGATACTTTCGATGACTATGCCTTCGGCGCCTTCAACGTCTATCTTTATCATGATCTCGCGGTCGGCGACGATCGCCCCGACGACGGCACGCAAATCGGAAAAGCGACTCTGAAGGACCGTAGCGTCGCCAAGCGGGTCAAGGTGCGACTTGCCGCTATGATCGTCGTCCTGAGCGAATTTTGCCAGAGCCGTATCGTTCCCGAGCGCTACGCGGAAAGGAAAAAAGTTAGAAACGGCGTTCAGCGCGGCGTTTCCGACAAGCGTGGCATACATCGTCTGAGACGGTTCAAAGGCAATAACTGCACCGGATTTTCCTAGCCGTTGGGCAGCTACGAGCGAGAACAGCCCTGCGTTAGCGCCGATATCGATGAACGCCATTCCCGGCACCAAGCGCGACACTTCGCGAAAAACGTCGTCGTAATCGACATTCGGCACGCCGGAAATTGCGAAGAAATTGGTCGGGTCCGCGGCATCGCATCGCATCTTGACGCCATAAGCCGAACGCACGGCCGATCCTTTCGCCAGACTCATGAGCGCGCGTGCAACCCTGTATTTTCCGGGATGGTTGGGCAGCCTAATGTGCAGGCTTGCCAGGTACGCAAACATTTTCCGTTTCCAATCAGGCTTCGGGGAGTTGAGCTTGGCTGAACACTTGTTCGTCGCTTTACCGCCATTTTTAGGTGCACTGCAACACGAAGCCGATTATTGGAGCCAGCGATGGGACATCCAGCTTGACCAGCACGCTATCCTCCGACGGCGTGTTTCTTCGACGAGCGGCTGCGAAAGCGGGTGCCTGGATGGTGGGTCAGGCTGCGTGGAGCAATATTGCTTCCTTCGTCATATTCGCGTTCCTGATCCGCAATCTGGATGTCGCTGATATCGGCCTTTTTGCGCTCGCAACGAGTTACGTGGAGATTCTTCGCGTGTGTGCGGGAGCAGGGCTCAGCGAAGCGGTTCAGCGAGAGCCGGAAGTCGATGCCGAAACATTGGACTCGGCCTTCTGGGGCAGCGTGGGACTGGCATTGCTGGTTTGCGGCTTGATGATCGTCACCGCGCCCCTGTTCGCAAGCGCGATGCAGGAGCCTCGAGTCATACCGCTTGTCAGGGTGCTTGCTGTGATCATGCTCATATCCTCGCTCAGCAAGGTCCATTGGGCACTTCAGCTGCGACAATTCGGACACCGGCTGTTGACGGTGCAGACGGTCGCAGCCACCGTCATCGGCGGGGCCGGAGCGGTCGTCGCCGTTTTGAACGGTGCAGGCGTCTGGGCACTGCTCGTTCAAGGGGTTGTGAGCGAGTTCATCGGCCTGGTGCTTTCATGGACGAACCACCGGTGGCGACCGACGTTCAAGTTCCGCTGGTCGCGCTTCGTCGAACTTGTGCGCTTTGGTGGCGGCGTCGTCATCACTCATCTGCTGTGGGCGGTCCTGGCGCGTATCCCGGACTTCTTCATAGGTCGAACGATTGGCGTTGCCGCGGTCGGCACCTATCGTATCGCCTGGCGCCTGATCGAATTGATCGGCCAGATGTTCCTGCAACCGCTGGCAAGTCTCACCTTCCTTTCGCTGGCAAAGTTGCAGAATGAACCCGAACGCTTCGACAGCGCATATTGCCGGGTGCTCGGCCTCGGCTCGCTGTTCATGATACCTGCGGTTGCCGGATTCGGCCTGCTCGCACACGAAATCATTCCGCTGCTGTTCGGCGCCAACACAGCGAGCAGCATACCGATCGCGCAAATACTTGCTTTTTCGGCGCCTGCTTTTGTCGCCAATTACTTCATCGCGTCGGCATTGTCGGCGACCGGTAATTCTTATGCGATGGGCAGAATCGCGCTCGTCCAGCTGGTCGGCACATTGATAGTGTCAATCGCCGCTGCACCTTACGGCCTTGTGGCCATAACCGCCGCGTATGTCGCTCGGGGCTATCTCACCCTGCCTTATCAGCAAGCGAACCTGACCAGGTATACCTCAGTCGAAGCGGGACATGTGTGGGCGGCGATAAGGTCGCCGATTTTCGCAACACTGATTATGGGAGCGGTATTGTATTTCGTTTCCGGTTCGATGAGCGGGATAGACAACATTTATATACGCCTGACGGCTTCTGTAGCCGTGGGCGCGGTGGCATATTTTGGCGCGCTTTTCGCCATAGACCGTAAAACAATACGGTCGCACTTGGCCTTTACGTCTTCCCTCCTGCATCGTGGTCCGGCGAATATCGCGCCGGAATCGAGCCAATAGGCCCGGGTCGTGTCCATTCCCAAAATCGTTCATTATGTCTGGGTTGGCCCCCGGGCTTTCCCGGCCGAAGCGCACGCCTTCGTCGCGGGATGGCGAGCACTGCTGCCCGATTACGAGTTCATTCTCTGGGACGAGCGAAACATCGACTTCGATCACCGGTTCATTCGGCAGGCCCAAGGGGTCAGGGCCTATAACCGTGTTGCCAATTACGCCAGGTTGTTGGCACTTGAGAAACACGGCGGCTTTTACCTCGATCATGACGTCGAGTTGATCAAGTCCTTGGACAGTCTCACCGTGCACCGGGGTGTACTGGGCTTTCAGACGATGAAACGCGAGGCGGACCTCGTCAACAACGCTGTCATAGGAGCGGAGCCCGGTCACCCCTTCATTCGACGTGCTCTCGGTGCGCTGGACGGCATGGACGGCTCGTTCGACTGGAAATCGGGAACCGGCCCCGGTCTTCTGACGCGACTGCTGATCGAGTCCGATGACATCGTCCCCCGGGCCGAACCGTACTCGGCTTCGGAAATGACGCTTTTTCCGCCAGAGTATTTTTACCCGTTTGAATGGACTGACACTTTCGATCCATCTTGCATCATGCCCGACACGATCGCGGTCCATCATTGGGATCACAGCTGGGGTTCCGCGCCCGGCTGGCGGCGGCGGATATTGCAGAAGGCGCTTGCCACGTTGACATGGTGGAGCCCGTGGCTTGCGAGCAATGCCGTTGGCACTTTTGACAAGTGGACCAAGAAGGCCGCCGAGCGAAGGGCCGCGCGCAACGATGCAACTTCTCGCTCGCCTGCCGGGTCGCACGCCGATCCGTCCTCATGATCGACGCATCGATCCTGATTTGCACGCGAAACCGGGCGGGTTCGCTGGCGCGTGCGCTCGAATCCCTCTGCTGCCTTACCGTGCCCGGTGGCGTGACCTGGGAAATAATCGTTGTCGACAATGCCAGCACCGATGAGACCGCCGCCACGGTTGCCAGCTTTGCTGCTCGCCTGCCAATCCGGCACGCGCTCGAAACTGCTCCCGGCCTGTCGCATGCACGTAACAGAGGTGTCGAGGAGGCTCGCGGACGCCTGCTGTGCTGGACTGACGATGATGTACTCGTCGATGCCGACTGGATGGCGAGCTACCTGACGGCAGCGGCGCGCCACCCCGAAGCAGCACTTTTTGGCGGACGCGTGACCCCCGTACTCGAGCCGCCGACACCGGGATGGTTCGTGCAGGCGCGCCACCATCCGCATGTCGCCGCGTTGATGGCGGAGCGGCAACTCGGCGCGCAGGAAATACCGCTGAGCGTCGACGGCAACCTGCTTCCCTACGGTGCCAATTTCGCCATCGTCGCGGAGGTGCAGCGACGTCATCGCTATGACCCAAGGCTTGGCGTTTCGTCGACGCATTCGCGTTCGGGCGAAGAGACTCAGGTCTTCGTCGCGCTGCTCGAATCGGGCGAGAGCGGGTGGTGGGTGCCTGCTTCGAACGTCCGGCATATCATACCGGCGAACCGGCAAAGTTGGCGCTATTTTCAGGAATATCACGCCGCGCAGGGGGAAACCTGGGCACTACTGGCCGAGAATCCCGCGCAGACCAATTTCATTTCTGCTGGAACACCGACAGGGACGATGGTGCTGGGTGCTCCGGCCTGGATGTGGCGATTGACCGTTTCATCCCGTATAAGAGGAATCGCGGCGCAAGCTTTTGGACTGCCGCTCGCTCGGATCGAGAACGAGCGGCTCGCGGCCTTTTACGGCGGCGCAATCAGATACCTTCGCAGGCGCTAGAAATGCCAGTCGACGCGGTGTTTCAGCCAAGGATATTGCAATGCCCGCCAAGGCATGCGGAACACCATTGATGGGGACGATCGGAACATCGCACGGACTATGCGCGTGTCGACCCTGCGAAACGCCAGTGCCCGACGGGCGAACAGGTAAGCGTAAGCGATCTCCGCCCGGCGCATGCGTGATTTCACGGTAGCGTTGTCGGGGCATCGCCCAGCTTTCTTCAGGTACATGAGCGCGAGATACCCGAAGCGGTCCGCACCCGCGTCTGACCCCCAGTCGAAATTTCCATTGTAGATGTTGACGCCGCGTCCGCAGTGGACATGCACGCCCATCGAAAACACCACGAGCCGGGAATGGCGCGCGCAATCGACCCAGAACAGGGCATCCTCGCCTGCGTTCCTCAATTCGGTGTCGAACTTCAGTGTGGAAACGACCGACCAGCGCGTGACGACTGTCGAAGTCATGCTGTAATATTCGGTCGCGAAGGCCTCGGTGGCAAAGGCCGGCTGCCAAATGCCGAGCCCTTCTCCACTCGACAGGGGGCAGGTCGCACCCGCTTGCAGGCCGTCCGCTATCGCGGGCTTTTTGAAATAGGAGCCTTCGATGTCGAAACGATTGTGATCGCAAAAATAAAAGTCCGCGTCGTTGCCCAGCGCATCCAGTGCCGCCGCAAGGTGGTCTTGCTCCCAACTGTCGTCCGAATCGAGAAAGGCGACGAAATCGGGTGGCCGGGTTCGCAACAGGGCGAGAGCGGTGTTGCGTGCCGCGCCGGGCCCGGCATTCGCCTGCTCGACGATCTGAAGCGTCGTGCCGGACGGCAGTGTCACGTTGGCAGTTTCGTGCGCTGCAGGAATGGGCGATCCGTCGTCGACGACGATAATCTCTACGCGACAATCGGTGGGAAGACGCTGCGCTGCGATAGACCGCAGTGCATTCGACAGAATAGCTTCACGCCGTTGAAAATAGGGTATTACAACCGCTAACCTCATGCGCGTCGTTTCGAAAAGATGGAGCGTTTTATCAACTGGTTCGGCACTCGGCGACTGAGCGTCCCGCCTCTAGTTGGGGACGGTCGACTGCACCATAGGCACCAGCATCCGGTCACCCCGCTATTTGCCTATTTCAGCTTTCCGGCGCTAAGGCTCGGTGCCCCGCGAGTCGGCTGGTCAGGCAGATTGTTACGGGGGATATTCGTGAAGGCCAAAATTGCCACTGTCTGGACACTGTCAGTGGGCGTGTGGTGCGGGGCGAGTCCCGCGCTCGCCCAATCGGACGTGCGCGGTCAGGGTGTCGCCGACCGGGCTCACCCGGAATACGACCCCTATGGTATTGACGTCGGCTCCTTCAAGCTTCTGCCTGCCGTCAGGGCGAGTGCCGAAGCAACGGACAATTATCTGGCCTCCAATACCAATCGGCGCAGCGACGTTTATCTGACGGTCGAACCGGAGGTGCAGGTTCGCAGCAACTGGTCGCGGCATCGGCTAACGGGGCGCGCCTACGTCAACCAAAGTCTGCATGCGAGTTTGCCCGACGAAAACGTTCGCCAGTACGGTGCCAATGTCACCGGGATACTCGACGTGACTCGGCAGACGCAGCTTCGTGGCGACATCTCTTCGGGCCAGTTCGTTGAAAGCCGATCCAGCCTCGGCGCGTTTCGAGCCTCGGTAGAACCCGTCCGTTACTCGATCCTGAGCTCCAGCGTCGGCGCGTCGCACGCCTTCAACCGGCTGGTCGTCAGTGCTGCGGTCGACGCAAATCGTGTGAACTTCCGCGATGTTCGTAGCTCGACAGGAACGCTTTTCGATCAAGATTTTCGTGACGTTCGCACGGCGCGCGTATCGGGAAGCGCGAAATATGAAATGGGAAGCGGTATCGGCCTGATCGTAAGCGGCAGTGTCGATGACAGCCGGTACGGATTTCGCCCGGGAAAGCTCGGTTTCAATCCGCTCGTGAACATCGATCGTACATCGAGCGGCTACTCGGTCCTTGGCGGCGTCACGCTCGAGCTTAGCTCACTCATTTTCGGAAGCGTCCAGGTTGGCCTGCTCGACAGGAAATACCGCGATCCGCGGCTCCGCAATTTCCGGGGCCTGTCTTATAATGCAAATATTCTGTGGAACGTAACTCCGCTCACGTCGATACGGCTGCGCGCCGACCGATCGGTAGAGGACACCAGTTCCTTCACGGTCGCCGGCAATGTGCGGAGCACGTTCCAGGCCGGAGTCGACCACGAGCTTTACCGCAACATCATTCTGACCGGTGACACGAGCTACTCGTCGTTTCGTCCGAACGGGCCCGGCGCCGGAGGCAAGGAGTTCGCGATCGCCGCGAGCGCGCGCTACCTGATCAACCGCCGTTGGTCGGCAGGGGCGCGGATCGGATATTCGCAGCGCCTTTCGGACGCCACGTTCCTCAAATACAGGGCGACGACCGGCTCACTATCGTTGAGATACGCGTTTTAGCGCGCGCAACTGATCGATTCACGAAAGCGGCACTGCTCCCCCGCGGCCGTAAACGCGACCCAATCGACCTGGGCGCTGACGGGAAGATGCGAGGCGTCGAACTTGCCAAGCCAACCGTCAACCGCTGTGGTTCCAGACCATAGCGTCAGGAAAAACTGTCCGGGAACAGAAGGTTGGCCGGTGCCGCTCACTGTTCGAACGAGCCGCCCGTTGACATACCATTTCATGCTGCCGGGCAACCATTCGAACGCATAGCGATTGAAGGCAGCGGCACCGCTGGCCCCTAGCGGAATATGCGCTTCATGTCCGCCGCGTGCGGCCGTAAAGTAATTGGTCTGTACCCGCTGAGGGACCTTGCCAAGAAATTCGAAGTCGATCTCGTCGTGAACCTTCGTCAGCGGGGGCCCTGAATAGGTGAACATCGCGGTATTCAGCCCGGACCCGGCCGCGGTCCTGATCCTGGCTTCGTACAGGCCGTAGCCGAGCCGGGCGTGAGTGCGGATTTCAGCGCATTTATAGGGACGCAACCGGTTTGGCGCCTTCGTCAACGACAGTTGCATGATGCCCGCCGAAGTTTTGACGTTTTCAGCTGCCCAGATGCAGCCCTGCATCGCCCCGTTTACCCAGCCGTCGGATACGTACCAGCGGCGGGCATCGATCCGGTCCAGCGGATCAAAGAATGACGAACTGCGCGGCCCCGGTGCCGCACTGATTGAAACGATGCCGACCAAGGCGCCAAAGAGCGGCAGGACTCGGGAAATGAACATGAATGGACTCCTCGAAGCCCCCCGATCAATTGACGTAATAGCCTTTGAATTTCTTGTGATAGCCGTAGAGATCCTCGTGTCCGGTACTGGCGTACTTACGGATGTCGACCATCGTCAGAGCCACGCCGACGACCTTCGCATTTGCACCAAGCAACAGGTCGAGAGCGGTGTCAGCGGCCCGGATCGAGGTTTGTCGCCACCGCGCCAGCAGAAGCACTGCATCCGCCTGGCTTGCAACAGCACGCGCGTCGGCAATGCCCAGGACGGGTGCTGTATCGATCACGACATACTCGAATCGTGTTCGCAACTCATCGAGAAGTCTCGCCAGCAATTCAGGTGTAAGCAGATCGCGGCCACCGCTTGGTGACACGGTCGTGCCAAGGATCTGCAAGCCGGTGTCCGGGTCTGAAAGCAAGGCTTGCGAGACCGGCATCTCGCCACCCAGAACGCGCATCAGATGTCCCTGTCGCCCCGCGAGCAGGATATCGCTCGCCGAATGACGGCGCAGATCACAGTCGACGAATACGGTCGATGCTCCCGACATCGCCAGCGTCCGCGCCAGGCAAACGGCCGTCGTGGTCTTTCCTTCGCGCGGAAGCGGCGATGTGACGGCAATGACTTTGGGATGGCGGTTGCCGCGCAATGTCACGGCGGCGCGCAAGCTTCGCAGCGCTTCTGCAAAGCTCGAGAGCGGATGTGAGATGATGTAATCTTGCGGCGCTTCAACCGCCCTCAACCCGTCCAATGTCGATTCGATGTCGGGAATTGCACCCAGGTAACGGGCACCAAGGCGCCGCTCGACGTCGAGCTTGGTACGGATTCCGCTATCCAGAAATTCAAACAGTGCGACCGCCAGCAGACCTGCCATGAGGGCGACCGCACTACCCAACAAATAAGCCAGCTTTACGTTCGGCGAAGACGGCGCTGTCGGCACGAGCGCGGGCGAGGAGATTGTCGCCGTCGGCTGCTCGATACCGTCGCGCGCCGCTGTTCCGCGGGAGCGATTCAAGAAAGCCTCGTAGATGGTCCTGGCTGCCGTCGCCTTTCGCTCGAGTTCGAGATAGCCAACCTGCGCCTGCGCGTTGCTCGCAAGCCGCGATCGCGATTGTGTCTGGCTCGACAAGAGCGATGACAGCCCCGACGATGCGACATTCACTTCGCCTTCAAGGCTTGAAAGAATCCGGTTTATCTCCAGCTGAATCTGCTTTTGCACATCGCCCAGACGTTGCTCTTCCTGTGCAATGGCCGGATGCCGCGCACCGTACCGCGAGCGTAGCTGAGCCAGATTCCGACTGCTGTCGGCCTCTTGAGCGCGCAATGCGCCGATCGTTCCCGAACTAAGCGCGCTCGCGACGTCGCCGCCGCCGCCGCCTCGCGACAATTGCCTTCTCGCCGCGGCAAGCCTGCCCTGTCGCTCGGCAAGTGCTGCGCGCGCGCCGGCAATCTGCTGGTTGAGCGTCGAGGACTCCTGCTCCGCCATCGTCGCCCCTTCGGCGCTCATCAGGCCATTGGCGATCTTGTAGTTTTGAAGCGCGGCGTCGGCACGCTCGGCATCCTGGCGGAGCTGGTCGAGCCGGCTGTCGATTTGTCGACTTGATGATCGGTCGTTCGCGGACTTGGCAGCGGCGATACTCGCGAGATACTGCTTGGCATACTCGTTGGCGATGCGCGTTGCCTGAAGCGGCGACACCGATGTTGCGACGATCTCGATCAATGCCGTCAGCCCCGCCCGTCGGATCACGACGCCGCGCCGCAATGACTGTGCCGTTGCGACGAGTTGAGCCTGTTCAACCGTGTTTTGCTGTCCCGCCGTCACCAGGTCGTCGCCGCTCGCCCGAAACTCCGGATCCTCGGTCAAATTCAGGGCACGCACGACTGCCGCCGCCATCTGCGGCGAATCGATCACGAGAATTTGCGTGTCGATGAAGTCCGATGTCGGAGCCTGTTCGGCAGCCGCGGTTTCGCGCGGTTGCACCGGATCGCCCCGACGCGGTTCAATAAGGACGGTGCTCGTCGCGGAGTAGCGCTTTGGCGTAAGTGTGGCATAGGCCGCCACGGCACCTAGGATCGTCACGAAAACGAGCGCGAAAATCCAGAAGCGGCGGCGGAAGACCATCCATAAATAGCGGGGATCGGGCAGCAGCGAACTCTTGCCGACCGCAACTTCGGCAGGATCTTGAGGCCCGGGTGTCGTCGCGGTCGGACTCGCTTCGACATTGTCCTCGGGTCGGAATTGAGCCGTATCCATAACGCGCCAATCGCATTCGACGGATAGCGGTTCAACCCCGAACTTCGTTTCGGACGCACCGAGCACCTCAAGTGTTCCGTGAACAGGCCCGAACGTTGCGTTGCGTATCAGAGTGCCTAATGCACGAGCGGTTCCAGGGGAGTAGCGTGTGGTTACCGCTCATCGATTGCTGCAAAGACGGGGAGGGCGGCTTCGCGGACTCGCGTCGGTTCGGCTCTTTCTGGTGGCTGCGACCGTCGCCCTGCAGAGTGTCGAGGTCAGTGAAAGTTACGCACGTTTCAATGCCTCGCCGCTTTGGATTCTTTTCGAATTAACGATTCCCGCGCTGTTCGCTCTGCTTGGCCTCAACATGGTCCTTGCAGCAGAACGGCGCACGCCATTCGATCTCCTGAAGCATAGCATCCTCTTCGTTCTGCCGCCCCTGGCCCTTGCCGTCGCGCTTGCCGCGCTGGCGATTGGTCCGCTCGTTACGAGCGTTCCCTTGCGCCGCTATTTCACAGACGCGGACACCTGGTCCTACTTCCTCAACCTCGCCGCGCTGCCTCGCTTTGCTTTGCCCGGCGTTTTTGAATTCAACAATGCCGCAGACACGGTGAACGCGGTGCTGTGGTCGGTCCCGGTCTACGCGCTGTCCACGCTCTGGCTCGTGCTTGTGCTTGGGTTACGGCGCGGGCGTCCGGTTGCCCTGCTCGCGCTCGCCGTCGTCACCTTTGCAATCGAGCCGCTGCTCGCCTTTTCGCGTCCTGTGGCGACGTCTTCGCTGTGCTTTCTGCTTGCCGCGCTTGCCGCGCTTTATCGCACACGGATGCCTGTCGACTGGCGCATTGCGACGGCCGCCGCCGTACCAATCGTCTTGGTCGCGTTTGCAGGCCAGCAGATGTTTGCCGATTTCCCCTGGGCGGGCGTTCTTCTGGCTCCGGCAATTACGTATCTTGCAGCATTTGCGGCTCTTTCGGGGCTGGCTAACGGTGCAATCGCTCGGCGCTTGCGCTGCTACCTGATCGGCTTTTTCCTGTTTTCCTATCCAGTTCAGCAACTTGTTGTCGCGATAGGGCCACCCCGCCAGAACGGGCTTCTTAATCTTGTGCTGAGCCTGCCGGTCATCGTACTGCTTTCCGTCGGCTCATGGCATTTTATGCAAAAGCCCATCGTCGCGCGCCTGTTGGGAACGGAACTGCAACGCGAAGCGGTCACTGTTGCCGGGCGCAAACCATTGGCTGAAGCAATCGCGCTGGCGCGGACGACGCTGCCGATGGTTTTAACCGCGCTTTTGATCGCGCTCGTTGCGGTTGCGATAATGGCTATGGTATTTTTTGCCCTGCAACGCGACGCAGTCGGCGTCTGATTACTTTACCCGGCAGCAGCGGCGCACTACATCCGGGATATGGGGCTTCACGATCATACTCTTCACCACGGGCGCCCGATCGCTGCGGCCGCGCAGTCGGCGCTAGAGACGTCGGGTGAGCAGTGGACGGCCATGCGGGCAGCGATTTACGCCGCGCTCTCCACTTTCGACAAACCTGCGAGCGCATATGATATCGCCGAGGCAGTTTCAAAAGCGGAGGGGCGGAGGGTTGCCGCGAACAGCGTTTACCGTATCCTCGACCTGTTCGTTACGGCCAATCTGGCGCGCCGCGTGGAAAGCGCAAATGCCTATATCGTCAATCAGCATCCCGACTGCGTGCACGACTGCATCTTCCTCGTGTGCGATTCCTGCGGGACGACGACTCACATCGACGACGACGCCCTGACCGGACAAGTGCGCGCGGCAGCGACGGGAACGGGGTTTGCCGTCGCCCGTCCGGTCATCGAAGTTCGCGGAAAATGCGCGGATTGCGAGTGACGCCGTGACGTCCTAAAGTACGATATGTCCAGTCTTCCTGACACGCCGTTGCTCGACACGGTCTCTACGCCCGGCGAGCTCCGCTCACTTGCCCCGACGCAGCTTCGTCAGGTTGCCGACGAACTTCGCGCGGAGATGATTTCCGCCGTCGGCTCGACCGGTGGTCACCTCGGTTCCGGTCTGGGCGTGGTCGAACTGACGGTCGCGATCCACTATGTCTTCGACACACCGCGCGATCGGCTCGTTTGGGACGTCGGCCATCAGGCCTATCCGCACAAGATTCTCACCGGAAGGCGCGAACGCATCCGTACGTTGCGCCAAGGCGGCGGATTGTCCGGCTTCACCAAGCGGTCGGAAAGCGAATATGACCCGTTCGGCGCGGCGCATTCGTCAACGTCGATCTCGGCGGCTTTGGGATTTGCGGTTGCCAACAAGCTGAACGAGCAGCCGGGCAAAGCGATCGCCGTGATCGGGGACGGTGCGATGTCGGCGGGCATGGCTTACGAGGCGATGAACAACGCGGCTCAGGCCGGAAACAGGCTGGTCGTCATACTCAACGACAACGACATGTCGATTGCGCCTCCGGTCGGCGGTCTCTCCGCATATCTGGCAAGGATCGTGTCCAGCCGCGAATTTCTGGGGCTACGGGACCTTGCCAAGCGACTCGCCCGCAAGCTTCCGGGCCCTATTCACAAGAGCCTGAAGAAGACCGACGAGTTCGCGCGCGGCATGGCAATGGGAGGCACGTTCTTCGAGGAACTCGGCTTTTATTATGTCGGGCCGATTGACGGGCACGACATGGAACACCTCATCCCGGTGCTCGAAAATGTGCGTGACGCCGCCGAAGGGCCTTGCCTCATTCATGTGGTCACCAAGAAGGGTAAGGGCTACGGCCCTGCGGAAGCCAGCGCGGACAAGTACCACGGCGTTCAGAAATTCGACGTCGTGTCGGGAGTTCAGGCGAAGGCGCCGCCCGGTCCGCCCTCATACCAGAATGTATTCGGAGAGACGCTCGCAAAGCTCGCCGATACTGACCCGCGCATCGTTGCGATCACGGCGGCAATGCCTTCGGGAACCGGCGTCGACAAGTTCGCCGCCGCACACCCGGATCGCGCCTTCGATGTCGGGATAGCCGAACAACATGCCGTGACGTTTGCCGCAGGGTTGGCGGCACAGGGAATGCGGCCCTTCTGTGCAATCTACTCCACCTTCCTCCAGCGTGCCTACGATCAAGTGGTGCACGATGTCGCGATTCAGAATCTGCCCGTCCGATTTGCCATCGACCGGGCGGGCCTGGTCGGTGCCGACGGCTGTACGCACGCAGGTTCCTTCGACGTGACTTACCTTGCGACCTTGCCGAACTTCGTCGTGATGGCGCCCGCTGATGAGGCCGAACTCGTCCACATGACCTATACGTGCGCGCTCCACGATACAGGCCCCATTGCGGTGCGTTATCCGCGCGGGAACGGCACCGGTGTTGCTCTGCCTGCTGTCCCCGAAAGGCTGGAAATCGGCAAAGGCCGCATTGTGCGCTCCGGCAAGAAGGTCGCAATTCTCTCGCTCGGAACGCGATTGGAGGAAGCGCTGAAGGCGGCGGACGCACTCGAAGCGAAGGGCTTGAGCACGACCGTCGCCGATCTGCGTTTTGCCAAGCCACTCGACGCCGAAATGATCCGACGTTTGCTGACGACGCACGAAGTTGCCGTGACGGTAGAAGAGGGCAGCATCGGCGGGCTTGGTGCGCACGTGCTGACGATGGCCAGCGACGAGGGGCTGATCGACGCCGGTCTGAAACTTCGGACGCTTCGCCTTCCCGATGTGTTTCAGGATCACGACAAGCCCGAGATCCAGTACAAGGAAGCTGGTCTGGACGCCGATGCGATTGTCGAAACTGTCCTAAAGGCATTGCGTGTCAACAGCGTGGGAATCGTCGAAGAGGTCAGGGCATAGCCTCCGTGCGGTTCCGGCTAAGGTAAGCTGTGGCCAGAACACGCGCAGATTTGCGGCTTGTCGAGCTGAGCCTCGCCGAAAGTCGGACCCGGGCACAGGCGTTAATCCTGTCAGGCAACGTTTTCCTGAGCGACAGGAGGATCGACAAGGCAGGACAGGAAATCCCGGCCGATGCTGTGCTTGTGGTCAAGGGTCGCGACCACCCCTGGGTATCGCGTGGCGGCATCAAATTGGCGCACGGCCTCGACCACTTCGGTTGGGACGTCGGCGGGTCCTTCGCGATGGATGTGGGGTCGTCGACCGGAGGCTTCACCGACGTGTTGCTGACGCGCGGCGCTCGCAAAGTTTACGCCATTGATTCGGGCACCAACCAGCTTGCCTGGAAACTTCGTCAGGACGAACGGGTCGTGGTGCACGAACAGACGAGCGCCCGCATATTGACCTTGGCTCATATTCCCGAGCCTATCGACCTGTTCGTATGCGACGCCAGCTTCATCGGCCTTGCCAAGGTTTTGAAACAGCCGCTGACGTTCGCCACGCGCGATGCGCGCCTGATGGCTCTAATCAAGCCGCAGTTCGAGGTCGGCCGGGATGCAGTGGGAAAGGGGGGCGTGGTTCGCGACCCCGCCCTGCACAAGGATGTCTGTGACGCGGTTATCGATTGGCTTGTAGGCAACGATTGGGCCGTCGCTGGAATAACCCAAAGCCCCATCACCGGACCCGAAGGAAATGTCGAGTTCCTGATTGCCGCCAGTCGATTGACAATCGGGTGTGGCGCGAAGGACACAAGTCTGGCTTGACCGCTAGTTGCTTGCGTGTGAAGTCTCCGCAAATGGGGGTTGGGTCGCGTCTTTTACTTGTCGGTGCTGCGGTAACGACCCAACCGGCACTTGCCCAACGCACGGACGACAACGCGACAACTGCTGCTCAGGACGCTTTCGGAACCAGCGTCGGCGATCAGTATGTCGGCATCTACAACGCTGGCGACATTCGCGGCTTTTCCCCGATCGACGCAGGAAATGTCCGCATCGAAGGTTTGTACTTCGACCTCCAGGCAAATCTCAACAGCCGCATCGTTTCCGGGTCGACAATCAGGGTCGGCTTGTCGGCGCAGGGCTATCCGTTTCCCGCACCGACGGGCATCGTCGACTACACGCTTCAAAAACCGGGCGACAAGCTCCTCACGTCGGTCGGGCTGACATATGGCCCGTGGCGAGGGCTGATTGGGGAGGTCGATCTTCAGGTGCCGATCGACGGCGAGCGCCTCGGTTTGGCGGCCGGCGTCGACTTCTCGCACGAGGGTACAAGCTATGGGTCGATCAACCATAGCGTTTCGACTGCGCTGATCGGCCATTTTGCGCCCAAGCCCAGCATCGAGGTAACGCCGTTCTGGATGCGGACCCGCGACAGCGATCAAGAGAGTTCGCCTTACATCTTCACCAGCGGCGCGTTTCTGCCGAAACGCGCCCCGCGTAATGAGTTCAAGGGGCAGTACTGGGCGGATTACCGCGGGGTGCAGACGAATTACGGTATCGTTGCGCGCGCGGAGCCCTTGGGGTTCGATGTGCGGCTCGGCGTCTTTCGCTCGCTTTACACTATCGACAGCCAGGCATTCGATATCCTGTCGGGCGTGCGGCAGGACGGCACGGCCGCGCGCAGACGGGTGGTGGTCGAGCGCGGCGACACCGGCGACTCATATTCGGGCGAGCTGCGTATCGCACGAAGCATCGTCGAGGGTGGCCGGCAGCACAGCCTGATCGCGTCGCTGCGCGTACGTCGCCAGAACCGGGCTTATGGGGGCGCCGGGATTGCCGATCTTGGCGCCAGCCGCAGTGATATCCCTGACTACCGCCCTGAACCGCTAACCATCGACAGTACGAAGACGCGTGACCGTGTGACGCAAACGACGGTCGGCTTGGTATATGAGCTCAGGTGGCCGGGCGTCGGCGAGCTCACCGCCGGCGTTCAAAAGGCACAATATTTCAAGCGGGTCACCGACCCGGACCCACTCGTCGTGTTCCCCGAAACGCGCGACCGGCCATTGCTCGTCAACGCCGCGGGCGCGATTTACATCACGCCTCAGCTTGTCGCATATGCAGGGTACACACGCGGGCTGGAAGAAAGCGCGCTTGCGCCGAGCGACGCGATAAATATCAACGAAGCGCCGCCTGCCATTCGTACCCAGCAAAAGGACGCGGGCCTGCGTTGGAAGATCACTGCGAAATTGAGCGCGGTGGCCGGCGTCTTCGACGTCGTGAAACCTTATTTCAATGTCGATCCAGCCGGACTTTTCCGGCAGCTGGGCAACGTCCGTCACCGCGGCATCGAGCTGTCGCTCGCCGGACAGATCGCGCCGAACCTTACGGCGGTCGTCGGCAATACGCTGATCGATGCGAAGGTATCGGGCGAGGAGGTCGACAGGGGGCTGATCAAGCCGCGGCCGATCGGCACCTTTACGCGTCACACGATCGCAAGCCTCAATTACCGGCTGCCGTGGCACAAGGCGCTGTCGCTGGACGCCTATTTTGAGGGAACAAGCGGTCGGACGGCGAACGCAGCAAATACGCTGGTCATTCCGGCGCGCGCGATCGTCAATCTCGGCGCGCGGTACCGGCTGCAGATTTCAGGAAAGCCCGTGCTTGTCCGCGCGCAAGTCGGCAACGTTACCAACACCTTTGGCTGGAACGTCGGCAGCAGCGGAGCATTCACGCCGAACGGGACGCGCCGCTTCTTGCTCAGTCTGTCGACTGACATTTGACGCTTTGACCCGCTTGCCGTGCCCGCTAAGGGCGGGCCATGAGTGAGATCGCTTCGCCGTCGCAGCTTCGGATGTCCTACCTTCGCTGGGCGCTGGTCACAGTTCCCGCGATTGTCTTTTTCGGCTTCCTGTCGGGCAGGGCATCACAGTCGGGCTATGGCAACCCCTGGTTCGACGCCTTGCAGAAGCCGTCGATCATGCCGCCCGGCTGGGCATTCGGAGCGGCGTGGACAGTGCTCTATGTCATGCTGGGGTTTGCGCTGGCACTTGTCCTCAACGCGCGGGGGAACCGGTACCGGAGCACTGCCATCGCGCTTTTCGCGGTGGCTTTCGTCTTGAACCTCGGCTGGTCCCCGCTCTTTTTCGCAGCGCATCAGGTGTTGGCGGCGTTCGTCCTGATCCTGTTCATGCTTGCAACCGCAATTGCGACGACAATCGCATTCGCGCGGGTCAGGTCGGTCGCGGCGTGGCTGATGGTGCCCTATCTCGCGTGGCTGTGCTTTGCAGCGACCCTCAATTGGCAGGTGCACGTTCTGAACCCGGACGCTGAAACACTTGCGCCGAAGGGTGGCTCTACCCAGATTGAGATCTGACGAACTCAATCGAGCGGGAATACGACATGCAGACTGACAGCAAGATATTCGACGACTTGGCCAAACTCGTGAATGGTGCAGCCGGTACGATTGCGGGCATGGGACGAGAGGCGGAGGCGTCGGTGCGCGACAAGGCCAAGGAGTGGATCGGCGGGCTCGAATTCGTGAGCCGGGAGGAATTCGAAGCGGTCAAGGCAATGGCTGCCGCCGCGCGGGACGAAGCCGAAGCGCTCAAGGCACGCCTCGACGCGCTGGAAGTGAAAGCCAAGGCAGCATCGTAGCGCTTATCCACAGTTTTCGGGATCGGCAGGCTTGCGGCTTCGCGACACAGTCGTCAGTCGTTATGACGCGATGATGGTTCATATCGAGGAAGACGGGGGCAGCGCAGCACCGATCGACATGCTCGAAGCATGGTTCGAGGCGCATGGATGGTCGAACGAACGAGTCGGCGACGAGGAAATCGTCGCTTCCACGAAAGGTGCCTGGGGCAGTTACGAACTGCGCGGCGTATGGCGCGACGACGACAACGTGCTGCAGTTTCTGGCTTTCCCCGACATTACGGTGTCGGCGCACCAGAACGCGACCGTATATGAAACTATCGGGCTGGTGAATGAGCAACTGTGGCTTGGTCACTTTGAAATGTGGGCAAGCTCGGGCACTCTGCTCTTTCGGCATGCTGCTTTGCTGGACGGTGGAGACGAACCTGGGCTTTCGATCGATCAGGCCGAAATGCTGATCGAAGCTGCAGTCGACGAACTGGACCGCTTCTATCCTGTGTTCCAGTTCGTATTATGGGGTGGCAAATCGCCCAGGGACGCAATCGCCGCAGCCATGGTCGAAACGCGCGGCGAAGCGTGAGCAGCGACGCGATCTGGTTGGTCGGTTGCGGCAACATGGCAGGTGCTATGCTTGGGCGCTGGCTTTCTACCGGACTCGACCCCGCGCGCATAACGGTCATCGATCCCAATTCGCGTCGGCACGATGTACGCGTTCTCGCTACCGTGCCGGACGAACTTCCGCCCGCCATGGTCATGCTCGGCGTGAAACCGCAAATGCTGGCCGACGTTGTGCCAGCCATACAGGCCGCGACGCGAGGAGCGCTGCTGCTTTCGATCCTTGCGGGAACGACGGCGAAAGCTCTTCGGAATGTCTTTCCGGGCGCCCGCGCGATCGCGCGGATAATGCCGAACCTTCCCGTCGCGATCGGCAAGGGCGTGGTGGCGGTTCATGGCAACCTGGCAGCCGAAGATCGCAAGGACATCGAAGTGCTGATGTCATCGCTGGGGCTGGTCGAGTGGATCGACGAGGAGAGCCTCTTCGACGTTGTCACCGCGCTATCCGGGTCAGGGCCTGCGTTCGTCTATCGCTATATCGATGCGTTGGCGAAGGGCGGGGCCGCTTTGGGATTGCCGGCCGACCAGGCGCTACGCCTGGCAACTGCAACTGTTGACGGCGCCGGTTCGCTGGCAGGAGGAAGCGACGATGCTCCGCACAACCTTGCCGAGCGGGTCGCCAGCAAGGGCGGGTCAACGCGCGCCGCGCTCGACGTTCTCGATGACCGTCACGCCCTGACGAGTCTCGTCGCTCAGGCGTTGGCAGCAGCGGCGCAACGCAATCGCGAACTTGCCGAGCTCAGCTCTTTCGGCTGAGTTCAATCACGAGCGCGCGGTCCTCGACGGGAATGAGACCCTCGAGAACATGCCAGAATCCTGTCACCGACGTTTGTCCGGCGTGACTGTAAGCCGTGCCCAGTCGCTCGCGAAAGGCGTCGAAAAGCCTCGCTTCCAACACTTTGCCGGTCGGCGTCAGCCGCAGCAGCTTTTGGCGCCGATCAAAGTCGCCGACCCGCGTCTCGACGAGGGCGCGCTCCGTAAGGTCGGTCAGTGCCCGCCCCAGCGATTGCTTGGTGATCGAGAGAAACCGCAGGAGCATGCTGACCGTCAGGTCGGGCTGGCGTGCGATGAAGTAGAGCGCACGATGGTGCGCGCGCCCCAAACCCTCTTTTTCCAGCTCCGAATCGATGCTGCGGGTCAGGTGGCTGTAGCCGAAATACAGCAGCTCGACGCCGCGTCGTATTTCGCTCTCGCGGAGAAACAGTGGCGAGGCAGGAGGAGTTTGGACAGGCATATTGACGTATCTTGACGCCGTCTTTAGGCTTTTGCAACCACTCGCATTCCGGATGAACTCGTGACGCTGTCATTTGCCTTTAATCAGAATACGGCACCTGTTGCGGCAAGCGACCGTACGGCCAGTCTCGCCGATCCCGGCTTTGGTCGCGTGCATACCGACCATATGGCCATCGTGCGCTATAGCGAGACGCGCGGCTGGTACGATGCACAGGTCAGTGCACGAGCGCCCCTGACACTCGATCCGGCTACAGCGGTCCTTCACTATGCGCAGGAAATTTTCGAAGGTCTGAAGGCTTACCGGCTCGTTGATGGGGGGACGGCGTTGTTCCGGCCCGATGCAAATGCACGACGCTTTGCGGCGTCGGCGCGAAGGCTGGCCATGCCCGAGCTTCCCGAAGCACTGTTCGTGGAATCGGTGCGTGCGCTTGTCCGTGCCGATCGCGACTGGTTCCCATCCATCGATGGGGGTTCGCTTTACCTGCGGCCATTCATGTTCGCGAGCGAGGCCTTTCTGGGCGTCAAGCCGTCATCGGAATATCTGTATCTCGTCATTGCCTCTGCGGTTGGAAACTACTTCAAAAGCGGTGCGCCCGCGATTTCGCTGTGGGTGTCGCAGGATTATACGCGGGCGGCGCCGGGCGGCACGGGTGCGGCCAAGTGCGGAGGCAATTACGCGGCCAGCCTGGCGGCGCAGGCCGAGGCTATCCGCAGCGGGTACGACCAGGTCGTGTTCCTCGATGCCGTCGAGCGGCGCTGGGTCGAGGAGCTGGGCGGCATGAACCTTTTTTTCGTGTTCGCCGATGGATCGATGACGACCCCTCCGTTGTCAGGAACCATCCTGCCCGGCATCACCCGCGATTCGTTGATCACTTTGGCGCGCGACGACGGTCTGACCGTGCGCGAAGAACCCTATGCCTTGGACCAATGGCACGCCGATGCCGAAAGCGGTTTCCTGACCGAAGCGTTCGCGTGCGGCACTGCCGCGGTCGTGACGCCGGTCGCAAGCGTCACCGGGCCAGCCGGAAAGTTCACGATGGGCGCGGGCGGTCCCGGACAAACGACGCAACGGCTCCGCGACAGGCTGGTCGGTATCCAGCGTGGCATCGCCCCCGATCCACACGGCTGGGTGCAAAGGCTCGACTGACGAATTGCAAAGGGGCCGTGCCCTCCCTAAAGCGCGGTTCGCTTGTCACACTGGGGCGTCGCCAAGTGGTAAGGCAGCGGCTTTTGATGCCGCCATTCGTAGGTTCGAATCCTGCCGCCCCAGCCAGACTGATTTCCTTCGGCGCGACCGCGCCGCTGCCCGCGATGCGATGACGAAGACCAGCAGCGGGACGAGCCAGATCACCCGCTCCTGATAGCGATCGGACAGCGCCGAGAAAACGACGCAGACAAATGCGTTGCCGGCCAAACCTCCAAGAAGCAGCAGCAGCGCGGCACTTTCATCGCGCCGCAATCGCGTGGCGTTCTTCAAAAGCCAAAGCACGCTGGCAACCAACCCGGCGATCGTGGCGGCTTCGAGCGCCTTGATCGACTTTGGTGTCGTGTCAAAAACAGTGACGGTCTGGGGCACGCCGTCGGTGTCAGCGATGACTCGTTCCCGAAATTGCGTGTTCTCAGGAGCAAAGCGGAACATCTGCCTTGCGGTTTTGCTGGCGATCCTTTCAAGTTCCGTGCCCGGATAGGTCATCGCTGCCTTGAGGATGATCTCGCTTTCCTCCGCGCGGATACGATCCATCTGCTCAGGGGTGGCACGCCCCTTCAGCCCGGATGCATCGAAAAGAAATTCGTTGGTGCCAGATGGGATCCGGGTGCCGAACACTTCGCACACGGCATAGCGTGGAACCACGCATTCCCGTTCCAGATACCACCGCGCGGGGCCATCGACCACTGAACGGCTAAGCGCCAAGGGAAAGCGCTTGGCCGCGACACTCACCTCTCCGAAAGCAACGAACCCCCCGACCACGGTAATTGCCATTCCTGCCAGCGTCGGTGCCACAAGCCACGCCCAGTCGGCGGAATTTGGCCGACGAGAACGGCGGACTACTAAAAACCAATATATGGCGCTCAAACCAATCATGCCGAGTGCGATCGGCGGAATGCTGGCATGGGTCGTCACCGAAAGGGCAATCAACGTGGCAATGCCGAATTTGACGCCGAGAGACATGCGCCGGCCGCCCAATGCAAAAAGCATCATGCCGGCAATGGCAAATCCGGCAAATATATCCGGGCAGATTGTCGCGCACAGCGTGCCGAGGGGAGTTGCGAAAGCCATGATTGCGCCAAGCACCGCAAACCGGCGCACCGACGAGATGCCCGCTACCCGGGCGCCGGTGGCAACAATCAACGCCGCACAAAGCGTTTGCAACACCGCAAGACCCGTCATGTCGGTGCCCGGCCAGCGCAACACATAGGCCGCAACACTGTAAACAATCGACCGCGCGGCCTTTGGCTTGTCGTCGGCGAACGGCGCGGGTTTTGCAGTGTCTCCGGACCGTGGTCCGTCGGGTTGCGACCCGACGGATGTGTCGGTTCCGCCCATCTTGTTGAAAACGAATTCAACGGCAACGGCGCCGCCCTTCAAGTAACTGGCGCTGTCGACGACATGTGAAGGGTGCCCGAAAAGGAGCAATGGCCAGCTGAACAGAAGCGTTAGGAGCGCGACTTGCCAGGCCAATGGTCGATCAAGGCTTGCCATCGGTTAATGACCCCAAAGACGGCAATGTGCACGTCACGGCACGTGTGCCGAGAAATCAAAATCTACGGAAGCCCATGCTGCATGACAAGCTGTGACCGTAGCCGCGCCAGTGCAGAAGCGAGACTCTCGCTTCGATGCGATTTTCGTGCAAGTTGGCTTATCTCTCTTGAACAGCACCAAGGGCATAGCGCGTTCTGATGGAAAATAGGCTCACGATGTCTCGGTTCAGGAGGGCGATCAGCCACGTGCTGATGCCTATCGGCGCTATTGCAGCAACCGGATGCACCGCCGGTCCGGCCACTCTAGCCATCAACGAGAGCGAGCGGCATCAAACGATTGACGGTTGGGAAGTGACGGCTCGAGCGTGGGAATTCGACAAGACCAATGATCGCTTCGACGGATCCGTCGTCGGTCAGAAAGAGCGTTTAGCGCAAGTGCTTGCCGACGACATCGGCATCGACCGAATGCGGCTGGAAATTAAAAGCGGCATGGAAAATCCGATAGATTACTGGAGTTTGTTTGCGTCGGGGCAGATAAGCTATGGTGCCTATCGACGCCATTTCTACGACAAAATCAACGATAACGCTGATCCGGGAAAGCTGAATGCGGCGGGCGTGCACTTTTCAGATCTGGACTGGCATGTCGAGACCTTCGTCATTCCCTTAAAGCGGAAGGTGGAGGCGCGCGGTCGTCGCCTTCGACTGAACCTGGCGTATGTCGATTTCAAATGGACGGACGTGAAGGGGGACTTGTCCCACGCAAAGGCGCCCGCCGAATACGCCGAACTGGTCACCGCGACGTTCCAGCATCTGCAAGACAAGTACGGCTTGAGACCCGACAGTCTCGAAATTGTCATCGAACCCGATAACACTGATGACTGGGACGGCACCGCCATCGGCAGAGTGATCGTTGCAACCGGCGACCGCCTGGACAGAGCGGGGTTTCGCAATGTCGAATTGATTGCGCCGTCCACCGCGAAGGGCCAGCGCGCGCTGGGCTATTTTCGCGAGATACGGACCGTGCCGGGTGCCGCTGAACGGTTGAGCACGGTGTCGTATCACCGGTATGAGGGCGAGCCTGACACTTCCGACCTTCGGGCGTTGTCGTCGGCCGCGTCGAAGGCCGGCAAGCGAACCGCGATGCTCGAGTACGTGGATGCCGATATCACCGATTTGCTCGCTGATCTTGTTAGCGGACAAGCCACGTCTTGGCAGCAATATGGCATAGCCACTTGGGTTGCCGACGGTCGGCAGCCGAAGCCGGGGTGGCTCGTGCTTGCCGATGGTCAATCCGCGCCGAAGCTGGCTCCCTCAGCTATCGCCCAAACCCTCTCGCTTGTCTTCAGGAACGTAGATTCGGGGTCTATGCGCGTTGGTGCTGACAGCAGCAGCAACTCTCTGCCTGCTGTCGCCTTTATCACGCCACGGCAAAAGCTTGTCGTCGTGTTGCATGCGACCGCTGTAATGCCGCTTACCATCAACGGCTTGCGAACGGGACGGTACCGAGTATCGGGCGTGGATACTGATGGACGCACTATCATATCGCGATCGGTCGATGTCAGGGGATCGCTGAAATTCGACACTGTCCGCGATGCGACTTACGCACTGCTCGAAGACTAGCCGAAAGTCTGAAGGTGATCGCCCAGACGTCGAGCCAAGGCAATCAGAGTAGCAGTCGGATTGACGAAACCCGCTGTTGGAAAGACCGACGCACCGGCAATATACAGATTATTCACTTCGTGAGCGCGGCTATTAGTATCGACTGTGCCGGTCCGCGGGTCGGCTGACATGCGCGTCGTTCCCATGTGGTGATGACCTCCGACCAAATCGGTTCCAAAACTCGCGTCGTCGGCGACCAACCAATCGGCCATTTCCAGTTTTCCGATCTTCAGTCGGTCGAGTTCGGCGGCGACGGTCCTGGCAAGGACTTGCATCGTATGCTTGTCCTGCGGAAGTAGTGCCCAGTGCAGATGTGCACGGCGTTTGCCGAAAGTGTCGACTTCGTTTGCCAAAGTGACGCGGCTATCGCGATTCGGAGCCTGCTCGGTCCGCAATTCAAGTGAAATGGAATCGATTTTGAAGCGGTTCGGGCGCCCTGTAAGGTGGCGCACGGAGTTCGCCATGATGCTGAAAGGGTCGCTGGCAATTGTCGCAAGCCGCCGCGTCAGCCAGGCATTTTTTTGATACCAGTTCAGATCGTGCGGCAAGCGACGGTGGCGAAAGTTCCGGTATAGTTCGCGCAGCGCCTGCGTCGCGTCGTCACCTGCCAGCACCGTTGCGCGCGCCACTGCATTCAGCGATCCGGTCGCGCGCTGCTCGTCAGGTTTCAAGGACAAGCCGACTTCGACAAGTCTGCCCTCTGTCAAACCCGGAGAAAAAGCATCTATCAAGGGATTGGGCTTATCGGTCGTCAATGTTCCCCCCGACACCGTTGGATGTTCCATGAAATAGCGACCGACGACGTCGTTGCCATTTGCCAGGCCTGCCGGATTTGCACCGGTAGAGAGCAAGAGCAGTCGGGCATTGTCTATTCCACCCGCGGCGAGAACATAATGCCTGGCCCGAACCCTGTAACGTCGGCCGGAAACGTGACCGACGTCGAGCCCTTCCACATGCGCGCCATTGGACGTTGCCAGCACTTCGAGGACGTTTGCGCCCAGCAACACACGGACGGATTCGCTCCGCCGCAGAGCATCGCGATAGACCGTACCAAACAGCAGGTTTCGTCCGAACTGGAACGCGTTCACGTCGAACCGCGCGAGATCGAAGGCAGGCGACTGAACCTTCATCTGTTTCCACACACCTTCGTCAAAAGCGAAGGGACGGTGGAGATCGATCAGATCGTAAGCCTGGTCATAATATTGGTCGAGGGCGTCGAGGGATATGGGCCAGCCGCTGTGTGGAACCCATTCGCGTTCGACAAAGTCATGCGCCTTCAAGGGTGCTGAACGAGCACCCCAACGGAAAGTCGACCCGCCAAGCATCCGGTAGCGGCTGGTGTCGAGCGCGAAATAGGGTAATCCACTCTGCGAACCCGTCGACCCGGACTGAGCCTGTGCATCGAAGGACAGTCCGCCTGCTTCTAAAAGCAGAACCTTCTGACGCCCCTTCGACATGTGCATGGCGAGGGCAATTCCGGCAGGTCCCCCTCCGACGATTGCAACGTCTGCGTCGAACTGATGCCCGTCTTCAAAATCCGCGATTTCGCTCAGCATGTTTCACTTGATCGCCAGAAAGCCTTCGAAGCAGATGTACTTCGAGATTGTCATGACGTCTTCAAAACCGGCACGGCGAAAAAGATCATAGTTGCCGCGTGTCGAGAATGGCTCGAGAATGCCTTTCAGGCTGCGCGTCTTGCCGACGATTTCCACCTCGTCAAACCCCTGCGCCAGCTTGAATTCGTTATACAGGCCGGTCGCAATGTCCTGGAAACGGGCATCAGGTGCACGGACCTTTTCAAACATAATGAACGCGCCGCCCCAATTGAGAGATTCATAGATTCTATCGAACAGCAACTGGCGATCGCGCGGAGGAATGAACTGCATCGTGTAGTACGATACGATCAGATCGGCCTTCTCGAAACCGAAAACGCGGCCGTCTTCTTCAAGCACAGTGATGTTCGGCACACCTGCACAATGCGCTCTCGCCTTGGCAATCATCGCGGCTTCGACGTCCATGCCGATGAACTTGGCGCCGGGTTTTTGCGCGTTGTGAGTGGCGAGCTTGCGGATCAATTCGCCTGTCGAAACGCCGACCTCATACACTGTGCTGCGATCCGAGACGAACCAGTCGCTCAACTGGCAAATCAGACTGTGTCCCTCTGCATATAAAGGAACCGATTGTTTGATATGATCGACGAAAGTGTCAGCAACCGCTCCTCCGAACGTCCACGCCGCATTACCGGTTTCGATGTTCTGACCGACTTTCATCTCGCCCCCTTCGCTATTTTGCCCTGCACCTTGCCAACGTTCGACAGACCACGACTGGTCATCACCCGACCGATGGTTTCAACGCGAGCATTCTTGACGGCAATGTCGTGCACAAGATCAAGCCAATCGTCGACAGCACGCGTTTCCGACCACCGCTCGGCCAGCGCCGAAAGTCCCGCCTGGCCCAGCCGATCACGCTTCTCGCTGTCGTTCAGCAAGGCAGTCATCGCGGCCCCTAATTCTTCGGCGGTTTGGAACAACACGCCGCCTCCGCTTTCGTCCACGATTTGGGGGTAGGGGCCTAGCTTGCGGGCGATAATCGGCGTGCCTTCGCGGAAGGCCTCAAGGATGACGAGGGGAAACACTTCGTAGCATAGCGAGGGAGCGAGGAGCGCGACGGCGTCGGCGTAGAGACTGCCCAATTCGCTGGAAGGTATGTTTCCCAGAAAACGGACGTTCTCACGCCCTTTGGCTAGCGCGCGCAGCGTCGATTCATATTTCCCGCTTCCGGCGATAACGAGATCGGCCGGAAAATCTGCGTTGAACAGCGGGATAACTTCCTGAAGCCCTTTGATCACTTCAAGCCGGCCGACAAACAGGAAATATGGTCGCGTCGATCGTAGCTTCGCCTTGGGCGTCGCAGCATCTTTCCTGTCGGTGAGGAATGAAGCCATTGAGACCATGGGCTGTTTCAGGCCGAACGCCGCGTGATTTTCGGCGACGGACTTGCTCAACGCAATGATGGCATCGACATGAGAAAGACTGTCGTCAAGCAGCGACGTCGCGCGCCACGCCTGCGGTGGTCGCTTGAACGCGACGAGGCACCTTGCGCATTCCCGCGCATCGCAAAGCTCTCGATTATGTCGCCAGAGGACGTGGTTTGGGCAAACGAGCCAGTGCTCGTGCACGGTGTATAGCTTTATCCCGCTGCCGAGCTTGAGCACGCCGGGACCGCCGACGAGCGAAATGTTGTGATAGTGGATGACGTCAAAGCCTTTCGACAGAATGGCTTCGATCTTTGCACGTTGGATTACGGGGTGCCCAGTCTGCTGGGTGAGTATCGTCGATCCGAGCGCCCACCCACTTTCCAGACGGTGTACGGTCACTCCATCGGGTTCGGGCAAAGGCGGCGGCGCGCGCTTAGGCCCAACGATTCCCATGCCGACACGCCAGGCATCGGCGTCATAGATCACTTCGACTTCACATCCTCTCCGCGCAAGGGCGTGGACCCAGCGCCTGACATAGTGGCCGTCGCCACCGAAATTGCACGGCGGGTAGAAGGTTGTGACGATGGCAACCCGAAGCGGCGACGTGCGCGCGTTGGCTGGCGCAATCGCAGTCATGCGACACTCGCTGCTGCTAGGGCCTCGGCGGCATTTGCCGGGCCCGGCTGACAGATCAGGATCTGGCCGTCTCTTTCGATGACCGGAACTTCGCGCAGCGCGAATGCGGGGCATGAAGAGCGTCCGTCGTTCAATGCGAAGGCGATGCCATGTCCCGGGCAATAAATGTGTGTGTCATCATGCGCGCCGTCTTTCAGGTCGATGCCCAGATGCGGGCAAGCCCGATGATACGCGCGAACGCCATCCGATGTTCGGACAAGAAACAGCTTCAGGCCGGGACCGTCGATCGCGAGCTTGTGCCCTTCGATCAGCGCTGTCGAGGGCGCGAGAGCCAATTCGGACCCTTGCGGACGTTCATTCAGACAAAGGGTGTCGGTGCGCGCATCGCTCGGCACGGGAACCGACGTGACCGACGGTGTGCCCTCGTACCGGTTTGCCGGGAAGAGCTGCATTTTGGTCAACCTACCTTTTGCGAGGTCGACCGATGAGTACCAATGCTCTGCATTGAAGGGGGCGTCGTCATTGAACCGCGGCACACCCGGATTGATCCGCATGGTCAAAGCGACCCGCGTTTCCTCCGAAATGTTGACTTGTGTCCCGTGAAGCATTTCAGGATTGAACAACAATAACTGCCCAGGCTTCATCGCAAACTTGGTCGGTTTGGGAAGCGGTATGCCCGTCTTCAAATACATGCTTTTGGGGTCGTAATCGACTTCGTGACCGAACAGTTCGGGGTAAAGGATGACGGTGTTGTCTTCATTGACGCCATCTATCGAAAGCCACACGTTGAAGCCGTCGTAGCTATGGCCATACCACGTATCGATATGCGGCCCATGGCTCTGTGCCAGCGTGGGCAGCGATCCGTGATACGAACGGGCGTCGTACCCGATCCGATGGTCGGCGATCTTCTTGCGTTTGCGGACGCGGCGCGTGGCCTGGTTCAGGAAAATGGCCGGATTTCGAATGCCCGCACCGACCATGCGTGCGCGTTCCTGCCAGTCGAAGGGGACCGGCTCTGCCTCGCCGCCGTCGCGAGCAACGACGTGCGGGAAGTGGATGCGGATCACGATGAGCAAGTCGACATAGAACGGATCCGGCAGCCCAATCGTCTCACTGCCAACGGCATAAGCCCAGCGATACAGGTCGTCCCGAACGTGCCTTTTGACATAATTCTCCAGAAGCGCCACTTTTGCTGCGGGAACGTGACGATGAAGAGAACGTAATCCGTCGCGCTCCACATCTCGCGCGGCCTGAGGGCCAACCAGCGTGGTGACGCCGCTCAAAAAGGCGCGGTCGATCTTTGCGAGGATCGCTTCCTTTTGAGCATAATTATCGCAGATCTCGTATTTGCCACCAAATACGATCCCGTCAGCGTCAAGTCTCTTCGCCGCTTTACCCAACTCTTGCATGGTCCCCGCCTTCGCCGCTTCCTTGCCAGTGCTCATGCATTTTCGCGGAAATCCTGAGTTTGTTTTAGCAGCGATCTGTTAGAACTGCGCTACCTCAATTCCGGCAGGACGCACCTTTCCGGTACACTCGCACTGTCCCTCCGCCCAGAGTGCCTTCGAATGACCGTTCGACTGTAAAGCTGCGCTTGATGAGGTCCAGCGTGCCCTTCTGCTCGGGACGCGCCCGGTCGTCGAAGGCGGTGATGAGCCAGACGCACTTGCTGCCCGCAGTAATCCGATCGAGGTCGTCGGCACTTGCCACCACAGGCCAGTTGGGCGCGAAGTATGTTCGGATGGGCTCGCTTGCGAGGCCGAACGACGTCGCGACGTCGTGACCACTGTTTTTTGACGCGATGAGCGCCACTGCGCCGTCGAAGTCCTGCTTGGGATATGCATAATTTCTGGTGAGCAACAAGAGCGACGCGGCGCTCGCGATTACAACACCCATAGCGAAGAGAACGCGGGACACGGCCGGTCGGCGCAGCTTGTCGCCCACCCAGCCGGACACGAGATGGACGCCCGTCGCGGCGCACAATAAAACGAAGCCGATGTCGACGAAGAAATATCGGGGCCAGATGCGGAATTGAACCGTCAGCAAGATCACGAGTGTCAGTGGTATCGAGAGCACGTAAATGCCGACAAATATCGGTGCCTTGCGCCAAAGAACGATCACGCCGATCAAAAAGAGGGCGACACCGCCGCCGAGTGCAAGCGGGGCCAGGGGACCGAGCGCACTCATACTGAACATGATCTCGCGCACAGCCCGAAACGGATCGACCCATTCGGCCATCGACGAACCCGATCCGCTCTTGGAAACCTTGTTGACCGCGACCACCACCTGCGCGAGCAACGGCAGGTGCAGGAGGAGGGTCAGAAGCCCGCCGGTTGCGAAGCCCAGGATCGGGCCGCGGCCGTCCAGCCCTCGATACGGTTCCATCATGCCCGCGCGCCGCGTCATCCATGCGATCGCATAGACGACGGCGTGACTGGCAAAAAAGAACCCGGCTGACAGATGGGTGTAGACACCTGCGGCGAGACATAGCCCATAGGCGAACCAGATGCGCCACCCCGATTGCCGCAGCCCGGCAATGAACAGCAGCGTAGCGAGGCTCGTCCAGAAGAGCATCCCGGTATAACCGCGTGCGTTCTGAGAGAACCAGACGTGATGGTAGGATATCGCAAGAAGCAGCGTCGCAAACAGCGCAACCGCCCTGCCGGCCGTGGCGCGCGCCATTGCCCAAAGCACGATAATGCTTCCGATGCCGAAGACGACCGCGGGGAGACGCAGCGCCCAGTTGCTCTCGCCGAATAGCGCGACCGCTGCCTTTGCCTGCAGGCTGTAGAACATGTGGTTGTTAAGCGAGGAGAAGTCGCCGAGCAGCTGGCCGAGTGGCTCCCGGACATAATGCGTCAAGGTATAGACCTCGTCGTACCAGAGACCTGCATCGAGCGCGAACAGGCGCGTCGCGACTGCAATCAAAACGATGGCACCAAGCGTTAGGGCCTCGCTTCGCTCGACCCTCACGCGCCGGTTTCCAGTGTTACCCTGAGTTGCTCCTTCCAACGCGCGATGGCGTCGAGCGGTGGGCGCACCGCAATGTCGAGTGGTCCGTCGATCATTGCAGACATCCGATGATAGTCTGTCCTGGCCACTGTCGGGAGTTGAAAGTCCCGGCCCATCTCCGCCGCGCGATTGTCGATCTCGACGATAATGGCGCGACGGCCGTGCTGAAGTGCGCGGATGCCGCCATGAAGCCGGTTGCCGACATAATCCACGTCGGCATTCTCGCGTAACAGCCGGTCGAATGCCGCCAGACTCGGATCGATTATTTGAATGTCGCTGCCAAGATCGCGCAAATAATCATGGTCCTCAGCGGTCTGCACCCAGGCGTGGATTGTATCGTATTTCTGTCGCAGCAGGCGGATCATCGCGCTGTCAGCGACCGCATCCTTTATATAGGTATTGACCGTGGTGACGACCGATTTGCCTTTATCCCTTGGCAAGTTGGCGCAGTGCGTGGGCGTCAGTCCCCACAGCGTCGGGCATCCCGTGTTGATGCAATTGAAAATGCCGATCGAGGCAAGCATCTTCGCTGTATAGCCATCGCGCACGGAATGGAGCGCGGTCGGGTGCAGAACCCGGCGAAGCAGCCATGCCGTATAGGGGTCGGGCTTCGACTGGAATTGGTACCAACCCACCCCCATCAGGACGACATTCATGCCCGTAAATGCGTCGATCGGCTTCAGCCGCCAAACTGATCGAGCCCAGATATGCGACGCGATCAGATTCGATCCGCCGGCCACAGTCAGGTCGGCGGAGCGAACCAGTCCGCGCCCCTTGCGGCCCATCGTTTCGTGACTCGCAACCGATGAGGTGAAGACATCGCGGAGCGGCGAGCCAAGCTCGTCGCGCACGGCTTCCATGATGATCTGGTCGCCGATATTGGTCGACGCGATCGACGTGTCGAGCACGACGGCGCGCTTCATGCCGCCGCCTTCACAATGCGCGCACCAATGATCACTTCGAAGTCGGGATCGGCATAATCGAGTTCTTCAGGTTCGAGTTCCTCCTGCGCCAGGCCCTGGAGATAAGCGCATGCCGACAAAACGTTGCCGTAGGTCGTCACCTCCACGCTGGAGCCTGGGAACAATTCGGCGCCCAGCCGCTCGACCGCAGGCGCCGTAAGCCGCCAATATTCTCCCCAGTCGTCGCGTCCCAGCCGCCGCCCGACCTTAGAAATGCCGGACGTCGTCAGGAGCAGCACGCCACCCGGCTTCAAGATACGGTGAAGCGTCGCCAATGCGGCCTTCATGTCCCAGATCATCTGGAGCGTTTGCGTGAAGATGATACAATCGAAGCTGTCGGATGCGATGTGCGGCGCGTCAGTCAAATCCGCGACGATCGTGGCGAGCGGATTGCCCTCCACATAATGCAGCACTTCGGGCCGAGTGACCCGCCCGGCACCGTATTTTTCGGTGTAGTGCGCGTCGCCCAGTTCAAGCGTGCGGCCCTGGATACCGTGGGCATTCGATTCCAGGAACGCTTCGATGTAGTAGCGGTCTATGGCCCGTCCGCGGCCGAGGCCGAAGCTGCTGCTGACCGGTGTTGTCCGGCGCAGGTCGCCGAACGACACGGTTCCGCGCGGCGGCCATTGCAAGCGATACTTGCGCCGAAAGCTCCCGATCCAAGCCCGCTGACCAGGACTGAGCAGGTAGCGTATGCCGCCCTTACTCAAGCAGACCTCCCGCGAGGGCACGGACTTTTCGTAAGGACTGCCTCAGCCGCAAATATGCCAGCTTGCCCCTCAGCAGGTCGCGCCAGTGCCGCTCGTCGCGGAAATAATGCATTTCGATGCGGGGAACGTCGAAGCGCTTGCTTCCGCGGCGCACGCGCGCAAGTCGGGTGCCAAAGGCAACGCCGTAACGGCGCCCAATCGCCTCGATCACGTGCGAGTTGACCCGCCCATAGGGTGCTGCGAAACTATCAGCAGACGTGCCGGTCTGTTTGCGAAGTTCCGCCGCACAGTCGGTGATTTCGTGATCGAGCGCGTCGTCGTCGAGCAGAGTGAGGTCGGCGTGCGTGCGACTGTGTCCGCCGAATTCAAATCCCTCATCTGAAAGCGCGCGAATTGTCTCCCAGTTCATCAGCGGCCGGGGTGGTGCGCTTGCCCCTTTCCACACCTCGCCCTGACCGATGCGCGCGGTCGGCACGAAGACCGTTGCCGTCAATTGATATCGCTTCAGGATCGGCGCTGCGACTGTTGCGAAATCCGCGAAGGCATCGTCGAACGTGATGAGAACGTGTCGGACAGGCGCGTCGGTTTGCCGTTCTCCGCCATGCCAGTCGACGAAGTCTTGCACGCGCTGGCTTTGATACCCCTCCTCGACCAGCGTCCGCATCTGCATGTCAAAGACATCGGCGGGTATGCTCGTCGGGCCTCCTGCGTCAGAAATCGAATGAAAAGTCAGGACGAGCGCGTGGTCGGACATTAGTCTTCGACCACGTGCGTTTCGAACACCGCTCGATGCGCGTGCCATTTGTCCAGATCGAACGCACCATCGTCGTTCAAGCTGTCGACGGCTCCATCGGCCATCGCCAGTGCATGATGCGTATTGTCGTGCGCGAAAAGTCCCTGACGACCGAAAGTCAGCAGCCCGTCGATGCCTTCCACCCAGCTATCAAGCACTCTGAGATGCGCTTCAAAGCTACGATCATAGACCGGGTAGGCGTGGCTCAGGCGTCTCGTGACCGTCCGCCGCACGTTCGCCGTGACCGGAAGTCCGACGCCGTCCAGCCAAGTACAAAGCTCTACCCCCAACGCATCGTCCGACATTGCCCAGTAGGACTCATGCGGATCGCACGGAAGTTCGGCGCATAGAACCGTCACGCCTTCGGGTGCCGTGCTCGCGGAATAATTCTTCGGCTCCGAGAGCCGCGAGATAGGGATCGCGATGTCGGGAAAATAATGCGCATCGTACTCGGTAAATTGCTGCTGCTCGAGCACGAGGTAGATCAGTATCATCCCGCGCGAGCGAATGCTGGCCGCAGCAGCCCTGACATCTGCCGGGACAGCCGGTTCCATCAAGGTAATAAGCGTGGTGAGGGGTAAGGTCGACCAGACGTGGTCGGTGGCGTGCCGATGCTCGATCCCGTCGCGAAGAACCCGCACTGCCGTGACACGCCCAGCATCATGTTCAACCGCAGTCACGTCGGTCTGCATCTCGAACGCCGCGCCCAGACGCTCGGCTTCGTGGCGAAGCGCCTGACTGATCTGTCCGAAACCCTTCCTGGGATAAAAGAAGCCGCCGGTCTGCGGCTTTTTCAGGCCGGGTATCTGATTCATGATCTTCCGCATGATCTTGCCTACCGAACTTCCCGAAATCCGTCGGTTGGCAAGCGTCACGGCGAGTTCCTCGGGCGGAAGCGCCCAAAGTTTGCGCATGTACGGAAAATAGAAGTTGTGGCTCATGGCGGGGCCGAGACCTCGCAGCAGCACACTGGCAAACGTGGCGTCCCCGGCTGGCGGTTGCCGAAACGCTTTCGTCGCAGCGTCCCAGAGAATTTGCAAGATGAAGGCTTTGGGCAGCCGCAGCGCCAGATCGACCGGCTTCAGGGGGAAATGTATCCATCGCCCCTTCAGCTGAATACGGCCATGACGGGGTCGCCAGAGCAGGTCAGGGCCGACGGCGTCCTGAATTAGCTTCAGGATGTTTGGTTCGCTGGCGGGGTGCAGGCGATGACTGCCATAATCGCAGTGAATGCCTTCAAGAACGAAACTGCCCGAGTTGCCGCCCACTTCCGCGCTCCGCTCGATCGCGATGACCTCGGCCCGGCCGCTGCGCCGAAGCAGCAGGGCCGCCCCAAGGCCCGCGGGCCCGGCGCCCAATACGACGACTTGCGTCATCTTCATCGTTCCACGGGCAAGTTGTGCGATGGCCGACGGACTTGCACCAGCAAGCCGATGGCACCGCTGGCGTAAAGCACCGACTGCCAGATCAGTCCTGTCGCGATGACGCCCGCAGGATCAGCGCCGAAAGGCTTGAGCAGGCTCGCCATACTCGCTTCGCGAATGCCCAGACCTCCAAGGCTGATCGGCGCAATCGCGATGATTTTCGCGACGGTCCAGGCAAAGAACCACGCGGCCACAGGGGCATCGACATGAGCCGCCCGGGCCAGCGCGATGTTGATCAGGACGAACAGGCACTGCACCGCCATTGAAATGACAAGGCACAACAGCAAACGTTCGGGCTGGCGTGAAAGGTCGGCGGCAACCGCAACGAACTTTTGCGCCAGCCGCCCGATCCTGCCCATGGCCGGTCGCTTTGTAAGCAACCGGTCGAAGAGCGGGGCTGCGGCCAAGGCACCGATCAAGCCGGCCGCGGCCGCAAGTAGAAGCCAGCGCAATTGGGTGCCGGACGACTTCGACCCCCAGGCAACATATCCGCCGACAAGCGCGATAATGGCAAGTCCGAGCGTATCCAGCAGCCGGTCGGAAATGGACCCGATGACGACCCGGCTCTTGTCTTGCGTATTTCGCATGGCAAGGGCGGCGCGAACGACGTCACCTCCGGCAACCCCCGGCAGGGTCAAATTTGCAGCAAGCCCCGCGAGGTGCGCGCGAAATGCCTGTTGATAGCTGATACCATTGCCAAGCAGCAGTCGCCACTTCGCCGCTGCTGCTGCATGTCCCGCAAGGAACAGGGCAAGAGCTGCGACCCACAAAGGCGCTGAAATCTGCTTCGCTGCATTGGTGACGCTATCGACAGGTATCAGGTAAAAGATTGTGGCGAGCGCAACTGCGCTGACCGTCAGCCTGACTGACCAGACTAACTTGCCACGTCCGGGGCTTGCCGCAGGTGGTTGAGAGACCGCACTCAACTCGCACCCACGTTCCTGGGCGGCCGCAGATGAAGTCGCGCGATCATGTCGGCAAGAAGCCCCAATGCCCACAGCAGCACCGCGCCAAGCAAACCGAGAACTGCCGTTTCCGACAGGTTGTCGATGTAAACGTCGTACAGCGACTTCAGAAAGCCGATCACGAACAAAAACATGCCTGCGGGAAGGAACACGCGAAGCGGCTGAAAATAGACGGTGAGCCGGAAAACGAGAAAGACGAACCTGAAAAAGTCGCTCGCGCGGATCTTGGATTGGCCGACGCGTTTGCGATACTCGATCGGCAGATACGAAACCCGTGAGCCGGACGCGAGCATGCAGAGCGTCACCGTCGTCGTGAAGGAAAAGGCGTTCGGCAAAAGCGGGACGAACTGTTCGAGCAGACCGCGCCGGAAAACACGCAGGCCTGAGTTCAAGTCGGTAATCTGATGCCCCGCGAGAACGCTGGCGAGCTTGTTGAGCAGCCATTTCGCCGGCCTCCGCACAAGGGGCACACCCTTCATGGCCGCGCCACGGTCGCCCACGACCATGTCGTTGTAGGCGGCCATCCCGATCATTTCGGGCAGATAGGACGCCGGATACGTCCCATCGGCGTCCAGAATGGCCACGAGGGGCGCCGTCGAAACCGCAATGCCCGCCTTCAGTGCCCGGCCATAGCCGCCATTGTGCGGGAAATTCACGACGATCGCCCCCGTCGCGCGCGCCGCAGCCAATGTATCGTCGCTCGACCCATCGTTTACGACGATTATCTCGCACGGGATCCCGGCCGCGCCCAACACCGTCCGCACATCGCGGACCGTATCGGCAATTGCTGCGTGTTCGTTATATGCCGGAATTACGACCGATACTGCGGCAACGCCGTCATCGGCATTGAGCGGAAAGACGTCATCGCCGACTGTGGCAAGCGTCCGCGTTTGCTCCACTAATTCTTGCCCCATGCCGCCCCTATATCGGGGACAGACCATGCTGCCAAACGCCAGTTTGGCGCCCGCTGCATCAAAACGGCACCGAACAAATCGTCAGCACTACAACCTGCGAAGCGCTTGAGCGGGACGTGTTGCGAGGATTGGCAAGTTCCCTAAGAGACCTATCACCAGCGTGAGCACCACGCCCGCACTCAGTGTGAGCGCGACCACTCCGAAGTTGGGCAGCCAATCGAAGCCGAACAATTTTACCACGACATACCAAGCCCCGCCCAGGCCGAGTGCAAGCGCGAGCGCGGCGACAATCGCACTCAACACGATGTATTCGATCGCTTGCATTCCGAGAACTTGGGCACGCGTGGCGCCCAGAACCTTCAGCATCACCGCATCATAAGTGCGTGTCTGGCGCGCCGCGGTGATGGCACCGATCAGGACCGCGATTCCTGCCAGGATCGCGACACTCGCGGCTGCGGAAATGGCGGCGGACACTTGAACGATGACCTCCTGTACTTGCTTGAGCACGCCGCCGACCTCGATCACGGATACCGACGGAAAGCGCGGAAGCAGCGCGCGCATGACGGCTTGTGTTCGTGCGGGCGGGACGTTGATCGTCGCTGACAGGTTGTGCGGGAATTCGTCAAAAGTGCCGGGCGAAAACACGAGCACGAAGTTGAATCCCATCGTGTCCCACTGCACGGTGCGGAAGGATGCAACCCGAGCGGTTACGTCCTGCCCCAGGACGCTTACGGTCAAGCGGTCGCCGAGCGCCAGTCCGAGCGCCTTAGCCTGCACCGCTTCCACTGACACAAGAGGCGGCCCAACGTAATTCGCGGGCCACCACCGCCCCGCAGTCAGGGTCGATCCGCCGGGCAATCGCGACGCGTAGGTAATGCCGCGCTCACCGCGCAGGATGAAGGCATCGGCAGGAATCTGCTCGAGATCGGCAACGCGCGTCTGCGCATAGGCCACGACGGTTCCGCGGAGCAGTGGCACGGTCGCGACGTCCGCTTGTGGGGACGACCGACGGATCGCCTGAACGAATTCGCGTGCGCGCTCGCGCGGCACATCGAGGGCGAATAACGCGGGTGCGCGGGCAGGAACAGTCCCGGCAATGTTGGCGGTCAGGCTCGTCCTTACGCCAGCAAGAAGCACGAATAATGTCAGGCCGAGACCCAGCGCCACGACAAGCGATACGGTGCGCGCGCCGGGTCGGTGCAGCCCGGCAATCGCAAGCCGGAGCAACGGACTGCGCGAGCGGGGCACGCGCGAGGCAGCGGCCCGAACGAGCCAACCAAGCGCCGCAAGGATGATCAAGGCAGCAGCGGTACTTGCCAAGAATGTGATGCTCAAACGCGGTTGTGCCGAGGTCAACAAGACGATTGCAATCACTCCCCCGCCGGCAAGCGCAGTCCAACTGAACGCGCGCCACGGCGTCGACCTCCGCTCATCCGCGGTGCCCCGCAACAAAGCGGCAGCGGGAACATCGGCACCCGATGCCAACGGAACCGCAGCAGCACCCAGCGCAATCAACAGACCATACAGTGCCGAAAGCGCAAGCGGCAGAGGCCGGACAACGAAACCGGGCGCCACCGGCAGGACTTGACCCGCCAAAGCAACCAGCAACGGCGTGGTGAGGATGCCGACTGCAAGACCGCAAGCAATGCCGACAAGCGCCACCACGCCAACCTGAAAAAGGTACACGCGCGTGACGATGCCGGACGTCGCGCCGAGCACTTTCAAAGTTGCAATACTGTTGCGCCGCGCCGCGAGATAACTCGATACGCCGCCGCCGATGCCGATACCTGCGATTGCCAGCGCGGCAAGGCCGACGAGGGTCAGGAATTCGCCCATGCGATCGACGAAGCGCGAGGCGCCGGGCGATGCGCGATCGCGCGTGCGCGTCTCCCACCCAGCGTCGGAGAAGCGCCGCTCGAACGCTTCCGCCGTTGCCTTTGGATCACCACCGGTCATGCGGACGCGATATTTGGATTTGTAGAGGCTGCCGGGCTGCACGAGTCCGGTGCGCACCAAGCCGTCGAGCGATACGATGACGACGGGCCCCAGCGTGAATCCCTCGCCGAGCCGATCGGGTTCGTCGGCGATGATGCCGCCGACGCGAAACGACGCACTGCCGAGCCGTATCGTGTCACCGGTTCGCGCACGAAGCCTGTCGGCCAACGCCTGCCCGATCCAAGCATGATCCTTCGGCGGGCCTCCAACGTGTCGGCCATCGCTGAGTCCAAGCTGTCCGTACAGCGGATAGGCCGCATCGACCGCCTTCAACTCGATCGGAACGGACCGTGCGCCATCAATGGCCATCGACTCCATGCGCACGGTTTCCGACACCCGGCCGATGCGCGCCATTGCGGACCGTTCGGCGGGGTCGGCGCGCC
>JANMKS010000133.1:0-3410 GCA_031372155.1 Sphingomonas sp. | reverse complement strand
TCGACCGGCTGTACCGGCACGTCGTAGCCGGCGTCATGCCACGGCGTGCGGGCACGGGTGCGTGCCTCCAGCCGTGCGCCAAGCGGCCTCAGCAGGACGACCAGTGCCCCGGCAGTCGCCAGGAATGCAGCCACGATCGCGAGCACGCGCGCCATCATCCCAAGCGGGGGCGCAGCGGCCGCGATCAGCGTCGGCAGGCCGCTTGCGACGACGAGGCGTTCGAACATCGCCTGCGGCACGGCGGCCATCAAAATCGCTGCAACGACGCCGAATAGAACGGCGACGACGGGTGCAAAGGGAACGCGGTTCGCGCGACGCGCTAAAGTGACCATCGACCAGTTTCCTTCAACGCCGGCCACCGTTTCGGTCGGCAATCAGCTTACGGTAAACAGGTTCGTAACGCGCAATGTTTGACGACCAGTTACGATCGCGCTCGACATAGGCGCGCGCTGTGCAACGGCGCTCGTCCCACCCCGAACGGTCCCGCAGAAGCGCGGCGAGTGCCGTCGCAAGCGCTCCCCGATCGTCGGCTGGAAAAAGCGTACCGGTCACACCGTCGTCGATCAGTTCGCGATGACCGCCCACATCGGATGCGGCGACCAGACGCCCCTGCGCCATTGCCTCCAGCGGTTTCAACGGCGTGACGAGGTCGGTCAGCCGCATCCGTTTTCGCGGATAGGCGAGCACGTCGACAAGGCCGTAATAGCGTTCCACCTGATCGTGCGGGACACGCCCCACGAAATGGATACGGTCGGCAGCCGGCGATTGCAGCGCCTGGGCCGCGAGCACCGGTTCCATCGGGCCGCCGCCGACCAGCAGCAGGTGCGCGTCGGGGCAGTCGGCGACCAGCGCGGGCATTGCTGCGATGAGGTCGTCGAGTCCTTCGTAATCGTAGAAGCTCCCGATAAAGCCCACCACATCCTTGCCGACAAGGCCAAGAGCGCGCGCCAAGGCCGCGTCAGGGGGGGGCGGTTTGCCGAACAGGCCGAGGTCGACGCCGTTGGGCACCACCAGTATATTGTCAGAAGCGATGCCGCGCGTGATGAGGTCGCCACGCAATCCTTCGCAGATGACCGCGAGCGCGTCGGCGCGCCGAGCCGTCCAGGTTTCAAGCGCATGCGTTGCTCGTGATTTGAACGAACCAGCCTTGCCGGTGCCGTTGCCGACTGCCGCATCCTCCCAGAAGGCGCGAATTTCGTAAAGCAGCGGCAGGTCGTGCTGCCGGGCCACGCGCAGCGCGGCAAGCGCATTCAATACCGGCGAGTGCGCGTGCAGTATGTCCGGGCGAAACGCTTTCACGACGTCGGCGATGCACCGGGCGAAAGCGCGAATTTCCGAAACTTCGCCCAGCATGCCCGGCCAGCGACGGCCAGCGGGCGTCCGGTGAAATGTGAGTCCCTCGACCGTTTCGATGCCGTCCCGCGGCTGATAGCGCATCCCGGTCACACCCGCCACGTCCCAGCCCATCGCCATTTGCGCCTTCATGATCGCACGCGTGCGGAACGTGTAACCGCTGTGCAGCGGAAGACTGTGGTCGAGGATGTGGAGGATCCGCATTGCCGCCAAGTGCCACAGCCAAACTTAAGGCGGCGTCAACCGGAATTGGCTACGCGAGTGCAATGATCGACAATTTTTCGCTGGGCTTGACGCACGCGCTGTTGCTACTCGTGGCCTGGCGCATGATGCGGCGGCCTGATCTTGACCACGAAAATGGCGAGCAGGCGCAGCCGTGGGGTCGACGCCACGATGCGTGACCTGGCGTTCGTCGCGTTCCTGCTCGCGCTGACGGGCATGGGATTTCGGCGACCGTTCCTGCTCGTGCTCGGCTATGTCTATGTCGATATCGTCGCGCCGCAGCGGCTGACTTATCTGCTGCTCAACAGCGTGCCGGTCTCGCTCATCATGGTGGCGCTCGCCGTTCTCGGCTGGGCATTGTTCGACGACAAGCGCGACACACGGATCGCGCCGCGCCAGGTATTGCTCGCGCTGCTGCTCGTCTATTGCGGGATAACTACGGCGCAGGCCGACTTTCCGTTCGAGGCGGCGGAGAAATGGAGCTGGGTCTGGAAGGCGCTGGCGTTTGCGATCTTCCTGCCGCTGACGCTGCGGACAAGGCTCCGGATCGAGGGGCTCACGTTGTTCATGATCCTGTCGGCAGGGTCGATCATCATCGTCGGTGGCATCAAGACGCTCGCGTCCGGGGGTGGATATGGTGCGCTGAACCTGATGGTCTCGAATAACTCGGGCCTGTACGAGGGAAGCATCATTTCAACCGTCGCGATCGCGATCATTCCGCTCATCCTCTGGTCGATGCGGCACGGCAGCGTGTTCCCGCCCGACTGGCGCGTAAGGACGTTCGGACTTGCGCTTATCTTTGCGTGCCTGTTGATGCCGGTCGGAACGCAGGCGCGCACCGGCCTTGTCTGTATCGGCGTGCTCGGCATCGTCATGCTGCGGTCGGCAAAGCGACGGGCGCTGTACCTGACCGGGGTCGCGCTTGCGATGCTGATCGCGGTGCCGCTCCTGCCCGCCAGCTTCAGCGAGCGCATGGACACGATCAAGGACTACCGCGCCGACACTTCGGCCTCGACGCGGGTCGAGGTTTGGAAATGGACATGGGGCTATGTCAAGGATCATCCGCTGGGCGGCGGCTTCGATGCATACCGCCAGAATAACCTCCGGATCGAAAAAGTCGGGATCAGCACGACCGGTGCGCAGGTCGACGTGAAGCAGACTGTCGAATATGATCGGGCGCGCGCCTATCACTCGTCCTACTTCGAAATGCTGGGCGAGCAGGGATTTCCGGGCCTGTTCCTGTGGCTCGTCATCCACATCGGCGGCCTCTTGCGGATGGAAGTGCTGCGCGCGCGCTACCGCAAGAGCGCGGAAGAAGGGTGGCTGGGCGAATTGGCAAGCGCACTGCAACAGGCGCACCTCATCTATCTGGTCGGGTCGCTGTTCGTCGGCATCGCCTTTCAGCCATTCGTTTATATGCTCGTCGGGCTGCAGATCGGGCTCGACAGCTATGCGACGCGGCGTGCCCGGGCGGCGGCGTGGAAACCGTTCGACGGGAACGCGAAGGCCGCTCGCGCCGTTTGAGCGCGATGAAACTGGTTTATGTCGATCCCGAAATGCCGGGCATCACGCGCAAGAAGGTCAGAAATGGCTGGGGTTACTGGAACGCCAAGGGCGAGCGGATTTCCGACCGTGAGGAAATCGACCGGCTGAACAAGATCGCGCTTCCCCCCGCCTATGTCGATGCGTGGTATTGCCCCAGTCCGCACGGCCATATCCAGGCCGTCGGTTACGACGCAAAGGGTCGCAAGCAGTACCGGTATCACGCGGACTTCCGCGCGCAGAAGGAAGCCGAGAAATACGATCGCCTCGCCGATTTCGGGCGGGCGCTGCCG
>JANMKS010000398.1:0-2087 GCA_031372155.1 Sphingomonas sp. | reverse complement strand
CTGCTTGGCATCGGTCGCCCGGTCTACAGTGCGATGGCCAACACCACGAAGCTCGTGTGGCTGATCGTGGGCCTGCCGATCGCAGTGTCCTATATCGGTATTGCGGGCGCGGTGCTCGTTATCGCTCTCGCTGACGCCGTTCGCTATGTGCCGCTGTGGCTGGCGCAGAAGCGGGAGCACCTTTCCTTTGCGCGACACGACATCATGATCACGCTGGCGCTTGCGGGCATGGTGGTGGTGTGGCGGTCGATCTTGTGGAGCATGGGGATCGGAACCGGATTTTCGGGCCTGTGGTTCCTGGTGCGGCCGTGGGTCGGATGAGCGCGGCGTCGATCGGCATCGTCGTGATCGGACGCAACGAAGGCGCGCGGCTCGTCCGTTGCCTGGCCTCGCTGCCGGCGGGTGCCACCGTCGTTTACGTGGACTCAGGGTCGCGGGACGACAGCATCGCCAATGCCAGAAGCGCGGGTGTCGACGTCCACGAACTCGATCTGTCCGTGCCCTTCACCGCCGCGCGCGCGCGTCACCAGGGTGTCCTTGCACTCGCCGCGTCGTCGCGCGAATTGCAATTCGTGCAGTTCGTCGATGGCGATTGCACGGTCGCGGGTTCGTGGGTCGAGGAGGCACTTTGCTTTCTGCAAGCCCACGAAGACGTCGCGGTGGTCTGCGGTCGCCGTCGAGAAGTGCATCCGGACGCATCGGTCTACAACCGCCTCTGCGACCTCGAATGGAATACGCCCACCGGACAGGCGGACGCGTGCGGGGGCGACGCTTTGGTAAGGTTGCTGGCATATAACGCCGTCGGGGGCTTCGATCCTGCCCTGATGGCAGGAGAAGAGCCCGAATTGTGCGCCAGATTGCGCGGCGCGGGCTGGAAGGTGTGGCGGATCGATGCGGAGATGACGGAGCATGATGCCGCGATCACCCGCTTTGGCCAGTGGTGGATGCGTGCCGTTCGCGGCGGGTTCGGATATGCCCAGGTCTGGCGCCGAACGAGGCACAGCCAGTTCCCGCTCTATGGGCGCAACCTTGCACGCGCTGCGTTTTGGGGCGGTATCGTGCCGTGCGCTGCGCTCTTGCTCTTGCTGATCGACTGGCGCCTGTCGGTGCTTGTGCTCGGGCTCCTCGTTTTGCAGGTTGCGCGCATCGGCGCTCGAAACGCGCTCGATACCGGTGTCGCATGGGCGGCGGCGTTCTTCACCGTCCTGGCCAAATTTCCTGAATTGCAGGGCGCACTCACGTATTTCTGGCGGTCGGCGACAACGACGCACCGCTCTTCCATCGATTATAAGTCATAGCGGCGTGCAAGTGCGGATCGCCTATCTTGTCAGCCAATATCCGGCTGAATCGCACACGTTCATCCGCCGCGAGGTCGAAGCATTGCGCGCACGCGGGGTTCACATCGAAACCTTCAGCATCCGCAAGCCATCCGAAGACGAGCGTCTGGGACCGCAGAGCAGCGCCGCCTATGAATCCACCTATTATGTGCTTCCGGCATCGCGCCTTGGCATTATGGGCGCGCATCTAGGCGCCATTTTTACGCGCCCACTGGCGTATTTCGCGCTGTTGCGACTGGCGATGCAGCACACGGTGCCTGGTGCCAGGGCGTTGCTGTGGGGACTGTTTCATTTCATCGAGAGCATCGTGCTTGCCGCTGAGCTGAAACGCAGAAATATCACGCATCTTCACAATCACTTCGCCAATTCGGCGGCCACGGTGGGAATGCTGGCAAGCCGCTTTGCCGATTTGCCGTGGAGCCTGACGCTGCACGGAATCAGCGAGACCGATTACCCTGCCGGTCTCCTTCTCGGGCGAAAGGTCGCACAGGCGCGTTTCGTTGCGTGCGTTTCGTGGTTCGGCCGGGCGCAGGCGATGCGGGTTACGCCACCAGATCAGTGGCAAAAATTCCTGATCGTGCGTTGTGGCATCGATATCGCTGCGCTTCCGCCGAAGTCGCTCTCGGATCGCCCGACGATCGTGTGCGTGGGACGGCTCTCGGCAGAAAAGGGCCAGCTCGGACTGCTGCAATCGTTTGCCAGCGCGCGGGCGTCCGGACTCGACGCGCGCCTGATTATGGTGGGCGATGG
>JANMKS010000097.1:0-2455 GCA_031372155.1 Sphingomonas sp. | reverse complement strand
CTGGAGACTCTCTGACATGCCCACGCTCGTCCTCATCCGCCACGGCCAGTCGGCGTGGAACCTTGAGAACCGATTCACCGGATGGTGGGATGTCGACCTCACTGAAAAGGGCGTGGGGGAAGCCTGGGCCGCGGGGGAACTGATGCGCGAGCGCGGGCTGGACTTCGACCTGTGCTTCACCAGCTTCCAGTCGCGCGCGATCAAGACGCTCAACCTTGCCCTCGAAGCGATGGGGCGACTGTGGCTGCCCGTCGAGAAGGACTGGCGGCTGAACGAGCGTCATTACGGCGGGCTGACCGGTCTGGACAAGGCGGAGACGGCGGCGCTTCACGGCGAGGATCAGGTCAAACTGTGGCGACGCAGCTTCGACGTGCCGCCGCCGCTGCCCGAGGAAGGAAGTCCCTGGGACCTCGCAAAGGACGTGCGTTACAAGGGCGTGCCGATCCCGCAGACCGAGAGCTTGAAGGACACGATCGCGCGCGTCCTGCCGTATTGGGAACGGCGCATCGCGCCGGAGCTGAGGGCCGGAAAGCGCATCGTGATTTCAGCGCACGGCAATTCGCTGCGCGCACTGGTGAAGCACCTGTCGGGCATTTCCGACGAGGAAATCACCAGCCTGGAAATCCCGACGGGACAGCCGATCGTGTATGAACTCGCCGACGACCTGCGCGCGCTCGACCGATATTATCTGGCGGACCGCTGAGCCGCCTTGGCTGCGTACATCTGGCCGTCGGCCCGCGCCAGAATGGTTTCGACGCTGTCGTCGGCAGCAATCATCGTAACGCCGATGGAAAGGCCCACAGGCACCTCGCCAGTTCTCAGTTGCAACGGCTCGGCCGCGAGCACTTCCAGCAACGATTGCGCCTTGGCAACCGCCGCACACTCGTCGAGGTGATCGAGCAGAAGCCCGAACTCGTCACCGCCGATGCGGGCGACGACGTCTGTCGCGCGAACCTCGCGCTTCAGGATTCCGGCGACGTGGACAAGAGCCTTGTCGCCCGCCTGATGCCCGTGCGCGTCGTTGATGGCCTTCAACGCATTCACGTCGACGAACATCACGGCGGCGGGCGTGTCATATCGGGCGACATGCCGAGTGACGCGTTCGACTTCCCGCACGAAAAAGCGGCGATTGGGCAACGGCGTCAGCGTGTCACTGTCGGCGAGACGCTCCAGATCGCCGACCCGCGCCCGCATTTCGTCGAGAGCGACGCGCAACCCTTCGTTCTCGGCAAGCAAGCGCGCCATTGCAACGCGCGCATCCGAATCCATTGCCCTGTCGTGCACGGCCAAGCCCCTTTGGCCCAAAGCCTAGCGTAACGGCTTGACGAGGCCAAACTTTATAGCGGGCACAAAAAAGGGCGACCCCCGGTGGAGGGCCGCCCAAATTTTGATCCATACCGGGACTTAGCGCTTCGAGAACTGGAAGCTGCGACGGGCCTTGGCCTTGCCGTACTTCTTGCGCTCCACCGTGCGGCTGTCGCGGGTCAGGAAGCCTGCAGCCTTGACCGGTGCACGCAGCACGGGTTCATACTTGGTCAGTGCTTGCGAAATGCCATGCTTGACGGCACCCGCCTGACCGGACAGCCCGCCACCCTTCACGGTCGCGATCACATCATAGCTACCGACCCGGTCGGCGACTTCGAATGCCTGGCTGATGACGAGGCGCAGTGTCGGACGTGCAAAATACACTTCCTGGTCACGACCGTTGACCGTAATCTTGCCGCTGCCGGGTTTGATCCAGACGCGCGCGACGGCGTCCTTGCGGCGACCGGTGGCATAGGCACGGCCCTGCTTGTCGATGATCTGCTCGCGCAAAGGCATCGGTTCGCGGACCGGCTCGTTCGATACCGGTGCCATATAGTCAGTGCTCTCCGAAACCGGCGCAGACGCCGCTTCAGGAGCGGCCGGTGCAACGGGTGCTCCGGTGAGTGCCGCCAGGTCGGCGAGCGATTGACGATTGTCGGACATTATGCGCCCACCTTGTTCTTGCGGTTCATCGACGCGATGTCGAGCACTTCGGGGGTCTGCCCGGTGTGCGGATGCTCTGTACCCTTGTAGATACGCAGCGCGCGCATCTGGTCACGACCAAGCGGCCCGCGCGGGATCATGCGTTCAACCGCCTTTTCAAGAACGCGCTCGGGGAACTTGCCGTCCAGAATCTTGGCAGGCGTCGTTTCCTTGATGCCGCCCGGGTGGCCGGTGTGCTTGTAATAAATCTTGTCGGTCATCTTCTTGCCCGTGAAGCGCACCTTTTCGGCATTGATGATGATGACGTTGTCGCCGCAGTCGACGTGCGGTGTGTAGCTCGGCTTGTGCTTGCCGCGCAGAATATTGGCAACGATCGTGGCGACACGCCCGACGACCAGTCCATCGGCATCGATCAGATGCCATTTCTTGTCCACGTCGTGCGGCTTGGCCGACTTCGTGGTCTTCATCAGCGCCTTCATGGCAGACC
>JANMKS010000020.1:0-3479 GCA_031372155.1 Sphingomonas sp. | reverse complement strand
AAGCCGCGCGCGACCGTGAGGTACGTGGGATCGAATGTGCCGCCGCCGGTCAGCAGGCCGTTCACGACAAGGGCCTCGCCGGTTTTCAGCAACCCGTCGACGTTGGTCCAGCCGTTGACTTGCGTGAAGTCGGTAAGGACGGTCAACGCACCCGCCGCCTTCCTGCGATCCGCCGTTCCGCGGACATCAAGCTTCACCGCGCCGTCCAGCGTCAGTTTGTCGACCGTCACCGCCCCTGACAGCGAGGTCGTGCCGATCCCGCCCAGCGTGACGTCATAATAGCGCGCCTTGCGTCCCGTCGTCGGATTGGCGGTCACATTGTTGGGAACGAAGTTCGTCGAACCGGGCCCGCCGGGGATGACGAGGCCAGCACCCGTCCCTGAATTTTCGGCGCCGGCCTGGGCATAATCGACGCAATAGCCGCCTGTGGTGGGCAAGAAGCAGACTTCGCCGTAGCGCGTCGTCGTCAAACTCTTGCCCGCGCCGAGCGTCCCCGGCAGCGCATTGACGAGTTTCCCGCCCCTGTCGACGGCATAAGCCGGGTCCATCGCCTGAACCCAGTGCGACGCGTCGGTCCATTCGGCGTTCCCGCTTTTCGACCGCGCATATACATAGGGATTGTTTGCGACGATCGTGTCCCAATAGAGGAACAGCGGCTGGTAGAAGCTGGTCGTGCCATAGCTCGAAAATGGCTGGTCGGTGAGCGGATCGACGGTGTTGTTGCCGTCATCGAAGTAGCGCGAGCCACCCGACAGCACGCCGACCACGACGGGTTTGGAATATTTCTGATCGACGATGAGCGGCCCGCCCGAATCACCGCCCGCAGTAATGCCCTCCTTGGGAAGAATCTTGCCGCGGAACACGTCGAAATCAAAGTTGCCGTCGGTGCCGCCGGTGAATTCCGCTTCGCCGCCCGGGCTGTCGAAATCGAGCTGGTACAGCGCCTGCGGCAAGTCGGTGTAGCAGGCGGTCGGCTCTGCACAGAACAACGCGTTGTCGACGTCATTCAGCGACACCAGCGCCGAGATCATGTTTTCAGCGGAGCGGCGACGCCAGTCGATGCCGAGGTTCGATCCCGCCGCGCCCGTGCCCTTCGCACCATATCCGGTCACCACACCGTGCGTTTCGCCGGTCAGCGGCGAGAACAGCAATGTCCAGGTCGGAATGTCGGTCGCGGGCGTGTCGAGCGTCGCGAGCGCGACGTCGGCCTCCAGGAAACCGAGCGCGACGGAGCGCGGGTCGTACCAGACCTGTTCGGCGTTATAGATGGCGAACGCCTTGTCGGTCGCGTGGAGCGTGCCGCCGTCGAGCCCCACCCAACGGCGAACCGCGGCAAGGTTGCGCGAGTTGAAGCCGAAACTGATTGGAATGCCGCCCGACGCCGCGCCATAGCCATTCGCGGGCGCGTCGTTCACGCAGTGCGCCGCGAAAATGACAGTGCGCGGATTGATGAGCGTGCCCGTGCACAACCCAAGCCCGTCGGCACCGAAATCGGTGACCATCTGGCCGATACCGTTGATCTTGCTTTCGAGTACCCCGCCCGGACCGATATTGATGTCGTAGGCACCCCCCGCCCCGATCGGAACGTCGATCGGAATGCCGTCGCGCAGGACAACCTGTGGTGCTTGTATCGATACATTGGGCCCTGACGTGTCAGCCAGCACGAACGACGGTGCCGCAAGCGCCGGAATTGCAGTGGCGGCGAGCAAGGCACGACGCAGCGCAACAGAATTCGTGAACGAAATCATGAATTTCCTCCCTTTGAACTCGTCAGGGCGTCGTTCGAACGATATCGAGTCGCGCCCGATGATGAACCGAAGATTACGCCGCTTTTGCGGGCGCGATAGAGGGTTTGGTAATTTTGTTTCTTAACTTTGCCTTTATCATGCCGACCGTCCCCTTTTCCCGAGAGCCGGAATGCGGCAAGGGGCGGCATGGCAAAATTCACACCCTATCGCTGGGACGATCCGTTCCTTCTGGATGCGCAGTTGACCGACGAGGAGCGCATGATCCGCGACTCCGCGGAACACTATGCACAGGAGAAATTGCAGCCGCGCATCCTGAAGGCCAATCGCGAGGAGCGCTTCGACCGCGAGATAATGCACGAGCTCGGCGCGCTCGGCTTTCTGGGCGCGACGATCAGCGGCTATGGCTGCGCCGGCGTCGGTTATGTCGCCTATGGCTTGATTACCCGGGCGATCGAGCGCGTCGATTCGGGGTATCGCTCGGCGTCGTCGGTGCAGTCGGGCCTCAGCATGGAGGCGATCTATGCCTACGGGACCGAGGAACAGAAGCTGCGTTTCCTGCCCAGGATGGCGACGGGCGATGTGCTCGGCTGTTTCGGACTGACCGAACCCGATGCCGGCTCTGATCCGGCGGGCATGAAGACGCGTGCGATTGCTGCCGATGGCGGGTACCGGCTGTCGGGGTCGAAGATGTGGATCACGAATTCGCCGATCGCCGACCTCGCCATCGTGTGGGGAAAGCTCGACGGGCAGATTCGCGGCTTTATCGTCGAGCGCGGCATGGACGGATTCTCGACGCCAAAGATCGAGGGCAAGCTGTCACTGCGCGCGTCAATCACCGGCGAAATCGTGTGCGACGACGTGTTTGTGCCGGAAGAAAACCTGCTGCCCGGCGGCAAGGGCCTTGGCGGACCGTTCGGTTGCCTGAACAAGGCACGCTACGGCATTGCCTGGGGCACGATGGGCGCGGCCGAGGACTGTTTTGCGCGCGCGCGGCAGTACACGCTCGACCGGCACCAGTTCGGCCGACCGCTCGCCGCGAACCAGATCGTGCAGCTGAAGCTGGCCGACATGGAAACCGAAATCGCGCTCGGGCTGCAGGCGGCGCTTGCGGTCGGGCGCAACATGGATGCCGGCACGTGGGCACCCGAGCAGATCAGCCTGATCAAGCGCAACAATTGCGGAAAGGCGCTCAACATCGCGCGCGTCGCGCGTGACATGCACGGCGGCAATGGCATCGCCGACGAATATCATGTCATCCGCCACATGATCAATCTGGAGACGGTGAACACCTATGAGGGGACACACGACATCCACGCGCTGATCCTGGGCCGGGCGATCACCGGGATTCAGGCGTTTTCGGCAGTAAACGGCTAACGCGGCTTGCAGTCGGGACCGGGACACACGATGTTCACGGCATGTTGAACATCGTTTCCATCCTGATCGGGATCGTCGCCCTGATCCTCGCGATCCCTGCGTTCGTCCCGCTGCTTGGCTGGGCGTACTGGATCATCATTCCGATCGCGATCGTGGGGCTGGCGATCGGTGCCATGTCCGCACGCAATTCCGGACGCAATCTAAACGCAGCGGTGATCGTCGTCGGCGTCGTTCGCCTGATGCTGGGCGGCGGACTCTTTTAGCCAGCGAACGAATACGGGCCACCCCGTTCGAGCGCGCGCCGATACGCCGCGCGTGCCTGAAACCGTTTCACCCAGGCGTCGATGTTGGGATAGC
>JANMKS010000377.1:0-5692 GCA_031372155.1 Sphingomonas sp. | reverse complement strand
AAACCGATGCGATACGGCTAAAGTTGCGTTCAGGCAGTGCGGTAGAGCGAGATGCGCGCCTTGCCATGGATGCGCGTCGCGATGCAGTCGTAACCATCGATCGCCTGTGCTTCGCTGCGATGGGTTTCGACACTCGTCAGGCTTTGGTCCGCGATCCAGCCAAGACGGCGCAGGCGTTCCAGTGCCACCGTGCCGGCGCCAGTGTTATACGGCGGGTCGAGCAGGACGAGGTCATAAGCAGCCGAAGAGGGTCCGAGCGCCATGACCGACTGCGCGCGGACGTCGCACTTCGGCGTTGCGTTCAGCTTTGCAATGTTGGCGCGGAGGGCGTCGAGCGCGGCACCGTCCTGTTCGATGAAAGTGCAATGCACCGCACCGCGCGACAATGCCTCGAGGCCAAGCGCACCGCTTCCCGCGAAAAGGTCCAGGACACGCAGCTCCTCGAACGAGCCGAGACGGCTGGTCAGCATCGAAAACAAGGCCTCGCGCGTGCGGTCGGCGGTGGGCCGTGTTGTGTCGCCCTTGGGCGCGATCAGCGGTCGGCCACGCCACTCGCCCGCGATGACGCGCATTTATTTCGGCTTTCCGCCGCGCGGTGGCCGGGCAGTTGGGCCGACTGGCGGGGTTTTTGGGCCGTCGCGCCAGTGTTTGCGCTTCGGGGCAGGAGCCGCCGCGGCGGCCGTTTCGCGATCGCGCTTGGGGGCAAAGTTTGCGGCGCGCGCGCGGCGCGGGGACAACGGAGCGTCCGCCTCCTTGCCGGCGGGCGGGGACGCGTCGCGCCTCCGTCGCTCGCGCCCGACCGGCTGCGTCGCACCGTCGTTCAACGAAAGCGACTTCATGCCTTTCATGTTTCGCAAGAACTCGACCACGATGTTCTGCTTGATCTCGTCGACTGCGCCCGAAGGCATGTCGGCGAGCGGGAAGGGACCGTAGGCCGTCCGGATCAGGCGGCTGACCTGAAGCCCGAGATGTTCGAGCACGCGCCGGACTTCGCGGTTCTTGCCCTCGGTCAGCGTCATTTCAATCCACTGGTTGGTGCCGGTCCGGCGCTCGAGGTTCGCATTGATACTGCCATAGCGAACGCCCTCGATCTCGATCCCCTCGATCAGGTCCTCGAGCTGCGCCTGGCTGACCGGACCATAAGTACGCGCGCGGTAAGAGCGCGGAATGCCGGTCGCGGGCAGCTCGAGCGTGCGCTTCAACTCGCCGTCGGTCGTCAGCAGGAGCAGCCCCTCGGTATTCAGATCGAGGCGACCGACGGGAACCACGCGCGGCAGTTCCCGCGGAAGCTTGTCGTAAATCGTCGGACGACCCTTTGGATCGCGTTCGGCCACCAGCAGCCCGGTCGGCTTGTTATAGCGAAAGAGGCGCGCGAATTCGGGCGCGGCGACGGGCTTGCCATCGACCGTAACGCCTTTGAGATTGCGCAGGATCGTTGCAGGGGTTTCGAGCGGGACGCCATTGAGTGCGACGCGGCGATCGGCGATCATCCGTTCAATTTCTCGACGGCTGGCCACACCCGCACGAGCGAGCAGCTTGGCGATGCGCTCGCCGCTCTTCACACCGGGGTCGGAATTGTCGGGCACGCATTACTTTCGGAAACGAAACAGGATTGGGGCGTTTGAACACAAGAACATGTGCTTTGGACGATAGGGGGCGACGCGGCAATGCTGGGTAGAAAGCGGGCGAGCGGTATTGCCTGCATCCTCATCGTCGAGGACGAGCCGCTGGTGGCGTTCGACAACGAACAATTCCTGCAGTCGGGCGGCTATGATGTCGCGGCAACACTCGACCGGGTGGCCGACGCCCGCGCGCGGATCGACGAAGGCGGCATCGACCTGATCCTTGCCGATGTATCGCTTGCCGACGGAAGTGGTGTGGACGTTGCGCGTCACGCAAAGGCGGCGGGCATCCCCTTGTTGTTCGTCACCGGCGAATGCCCAGCGGAGGCGCGGGACCTTGCCATCGGCTGCCTTGCAAAGCCCTATCCCTTACGCGACTTGCTCGCTTCAATCCGCATCGTCGAAGCGATACTGTCGGGACAGAAACCAAAGCGCATTCCCAAAGGGCTTAGCCTCTATGCCGATTCGGTCAGCGCCGCGTCGACCGTATCGTGAAAGGCGCGGATACCGGTCTCGAGTGTTCCCAGCACGATGCGGTTGAGCGCCCCTGAAGCAAGGCCTTGCTGCCCCAATTCGGCGGCGCGAAAATCTTCCTTTGCAAACACGCCGTCGTCGAGCAGGTCCCAGCTGCGTTGCCAGTGATCGCGCGCCTTTTCCGTGATCGGCGCTTCGGGAATTAGCATGAAATCCTCGACCAGCGTGCGACCCTCGGCTTGCGGCATCAGGACCATGACATTGACGTAATCGGGACTGAATATCACGACCGCGTTCGGGAACAGCGTGTAAGTGAACGTCATTGTGCGGCGAAGTGCGGGCAGATCCGCAAGGTCGAGCGTCGCGAGGTCTTCGATGCGACCGACCGCGGAACGACGATGCGGTCCGATCGTGTCACCGGCGGTAACGCCGTCCTTGAAAAACGGTCCGATGGTCGCGCTGTGCAGGCGCTGCACGTGATAGCTTTCGAGGAACGCATCCATGATGAGTTTCCAGTTCCCGGCGACGTCGTGCGTTCGCCGCTGGAACAGGTGCATGTCCGGAAGGCCGAGAGCGCCGAAGTCCTCGCCGAGCGTTTCGGCGAGTGCAAAAGTGGTGGATGCTGAACCACCTTCTGCCTGACGATGCAGGGGAAGGAACCAGATAAGGCCGCCCGCCTCTACGCTTGCGAGTTCCTTCAAGCCGTGATCTGATTTGTCGAGTCCCGGAAAGGTGTCCGGGCGCGGCAGTGCCGCCAGCTTTCCGTCGAGCGTGTAGCTCCATGCGTGATAGGGGCACACGAGCAATCTGGCGCAAACCGGGTCGTTGCCCTCGACGAGGCGGGTGCCGCGGTGTCGACAGACGTTGACGAAGACGTGGACCACGCCTTCGCGGTCGCGCGTGAGCAGCAGGGGTTGGCCAAAGCCGTCATGCGGCATTGCGGCTCCGGTCGCGAGCAACGCCGACGGCGCGATGACCTGTGGCAAGGCGCGGAACAATGCTTCTCTTTCAATGCTATAGCGTTCCGGGCATGTGTATGTGCGGGCATCGACATGGGTCGTCGCAGTGCCGCGCTTCACATCGCCATCGATGATCGCCTGCGCCAGTGCGCGCTGTCCAGGGGTGAGAGCGTTCATCGCGGGGCTGGCCGTTGCAACATATTGCGCTAGGGTCGCGCAAAATTCGGGGGTTCGCAATGGCGGATGAAGCAATCGACACCGGGCAACGCGGGCTCGCAGGTGCAATTCGTCCCTATGTCGAGCCTGCGCCGCTTGCCGCGCTGTTTCTGGGGATATCATCGGGTTTCCCGTTCGCCATGATTGCGGCGACGCTGACGACGCGGTTGGCGCAGGACGGCATCGACAAAAAGACGGTCACGGCATTCAGCCTGGCGTTCCTGGTATATAATCTGAAGTGGCTGTGGGCATGGATCGTCGACGGCGTACGGTTGCCGGTGATCGGCGCGCTCGGGCAACGGGTGTCGTGGCTGATCGTCGCGGGATTGTTCGTGATGGCGGCGGTTGCGAACCTCGCGTTCGCGGATCCGAAGGCCGATATAATCTGGACGGCTTATGCGGCCGTGCTCGTTGGTATTGCGGGAGCGACGTTCGACATCGTCATCGACGCCTATCGCATAGAGCTGCTGTCGCCCCGCCAGCTGGGTGCGGGGTCGGGTATGTCGCAATATGGCTGGCGGATCGGGTCGGCGGGGGCGGCGGCGATCGCGCTCGTCGTGTCGGCGCGCTCGGGCTGGGCGGCGGGGTATCTTGCGTGCGCCGCGCTCGCCTTGCCGGCCATGATCACGGGGTTAGTCATGGGCGAACCCACGCAGCGCGTCGTGACGATCGCCAAGCGCGGCGTGACCGAGGTTCTTTCGTCGATCACCGGGCCGTTCGCCGAGTTCCTGCAGCGGCGCGGTGCGGGGCTCGTGCTCGTGTTCATCCTTGTTCACAAGATTGGCGATACGCTCGCTAACCTGACGTTCCGGCTGCTGTTCGACGACCTCGGGTTCAGCAATGACGAAATCGCCTTTTACGACGTCGGCGTCGGGTTCTGGGCATTACTGATCGGGATTTTCATCGGGGGCGTGTTCTACACGCGACTGGGTTTGAAGCGGTCGGTGATGGTCGCGCTGGTGCTGATGGCGGTCAGCAACCTGAGCTTTGCGGCGCTGGCCGCGGTGGGGCATTCGAATATCGGCATGGCGGGTGCAATCGGGTTCGAGAATGTCGCGAGCGGTTTCGGCGGCGTCGTTGTCGTCGCCTATTTTTCGGCGCTGTGCGATGTCCGCTTCACGGCGGCACAATATGCGCTGATCTCTGCGGCCGCGAGTATTGTCGGGCGGTTTCTGACCGGAACGACGGCGGGAGCAGTGATCGAGGGCGTGGGCTATGTTGATTTCTACCTGCTGACGACATTGCTCGCAGTGCCGGGCATCCTGATTTACTGGTACATGATGCGAACCGGGCTGGTCGACGAGGCGCTGGGCAGCATCGTCAAAGACTGAGCGGGCGACCGATATCGTCGAGGGCGTCAGCGAGCGCCTGGGCAATCGAGATCGCGGGCAGCGTGTCGAGCGACCCGGCGATGCGCGCAATCGAGCCGCGCGCGACGTCGGGGTGATCGCGGGCCACGTCGATGGAAAGCAGGAACGCGCCTTCACCCTCGGTCATGCGCGGACAGCAGTACGGGGCGATTACGATCTGTTGCTGTGCGATGCGCGACACCTCCTGCATCAGGATGCGCAGGAACATCAGTGGCCGGCGGTAGTGCATGCCGAAGCTGGCGAGCATGACATTGGCGGCCTGCGCGTCGTCCAGTCCACCCGCCGCTATCCGCCTGATGGCGCGGAGCAGCGCACGCGCCGTAAGATCGGTAGGCGCCAGGTGCGGGGTGATTGCGTTGATCGTGGATTGTGCAGTCATGCGTCGTCCTCCTGCGACGACCCTACACGCTAATGAGAAGCGTTCGCAACAGCTAGTTCGGGAGCGAGTGGTTGAGCCGCAACGCTTCGCCCCCAAGATAGAGCGATCCGGCGATCAGCACTGCGCCGTCGATTGACGCGACCGCGGCCTCAAGGCTTTCGGCCGTTCGCCCGTACCACTTCGAAGCAAGGCGGTGCGCGTCGTGACTTGGATGGTCGGGGACGCTGACAAAGGTAAGCGAACGCGCATGTGGTGCGAGTGGCGCGAGAATGCCGTTGGCATCTTTGTTCGCGAGAATTCCGATAACGAGGTGCATCGAATGCCGGGCCATGTGGTCGGCGAGGATATGAGCGGCAGCAGGATTGTGCGCGCCGTCGATCCAGACCTCATTGCGGGCGGTGAGCGGGCCGGGGGGAAGCTTTTGCAGTCGACCGGGCCATGTCGCCGACCTTATCCCAGCGGCGACGTATTCTTCGGGAATTTGCGGCACGGCACACATCTGCGCGGCCAGATTGGCATTGCGAACCTGGTGCGCGCCCGCGAGCGAAGGTGCCAGCGTCTCGTCGAACTGCCAGTCGCGACTTTCCAGGCGGAGTGGGGCACCCGCGGCTGCGGCGATCTGCTCGATCCGCGCAAGCGCTTCGGGCGGTTGCGACAGGCAGACAAGCGGGA
>JANMKS010000422.1:0-5628 GCA_031372155.1 Sphingomonas sp. | reverse complement strand
CGCGACGCTCAGCGCCTGAACATCTGGCAACTCGCGCGTGAAATCGCCCGCCTCGCCGACGCCGCTCGCACCGGCAAAGCCAAATCCGACGAACTTTCGGGCAGCACGCTGACGATCACTTCGCTTGGGCCACTCGGCGGCATCGCGACAACCCCCGTCATCAACCGCCCCGAAGTCGCGATCATCGGCCCCAACAAGATCGTCGAACGCCCGGTTTTCGACGGTGACGACATTCGGCGCGCGAAACTGATGAACCTCTCGATCAGCTGCGACCACCGCGTTGTCGACGGCCACGACGCGGCGAGTTTCGTGGCGGCGCTCAAGACGCTGATCGAAACCCCGGTTTTGTTGTTTGCCTACTAAAAGGTCCAATCAAATCAACTCCGGCTTCATTCCTGCGGCCAGCAGGCGCGGAGCGATTTTTTTCATTTTTGCGAATTCAGTACCCCACGCCGTTCCTACGCCTAACGCTTCACAAAACTCGCGGCCAGTGACGCCTTCAAGCAAATCGGCATACTTCAGAACTTGTAGGTGTAGTTCGGCCACGTAGCCGTTCCGGGGCGCTTCTTCCATTGACCGTTTGATCCGATCAAGGACGTCAGATTTCGACATAGCCATTCTCCTTCAAACCTACCTGTAAATATAATTATGCAAAAAGCAATATGCTTTTTGCATAATTATATGCCGCTGTGATTTACCGCCCCCGCATCACCAGCACCGGCCACTCGCCGCCGCTCGCGCTAACGCCCCGCATCCCCTGCCGCCGATAGGCGCCCGCCACCGCGTTGGCCTGCGTGTCGAGCAGCCCCGCAAGGATCAGCGTCCCCCTCGGCGCGACGCTCGCCGCAATATGCGCGGCCATGTCGATCAGCGGCCCGGCGAGGATGTTCGCGATAACGAGGTCATAGGGCGCCCGGGCGATCAGGTCGCGGTCGTCGAGACCGTCGGCGACCGCGAGGTGCAAGCGCCTGACCCCATTCAACGCCGCATTCTCGCGCACCACCTGAATAGAAATCGGATCGATGTCGGAAGCGGTCGCACGCGCGGCGGGCCACAGCCGCATCGCGGCAAAGGCGAGCAGCCCGGTCCCGGTGCCGAGATCGAGAATGTCCCGATAGACGCGGCCATGTCGCTTCAACCCGTCGAGCGCCTCCAGGCATCCCGCCGTCGTCGCATGTTGCCCCGTCCCGAACGCAAGCCCCGCCGGGATCACGAAATCGATCAAGTCGGCGCGCGGTGGGTGGTCGGGCGTGCGGACGTGGAACCGCCCTGCCACAAGCGGCTCGAACCCTGATTGCGACAGCGACACCCAGTCCTCGTCCGCAACCTGCACCGCTTTCGGCTCGATCCGCCGCGCGCTCGGGACGAGTTCGGCAACGCGCCGCATCGTGATCCGCGACGGCCGCCCCTCGAAATAGGCGTCGAGCCGCCACGCATCGGGCTTGCTCGCGTCGGGCTCGCTGACGTTTACGACCGGTGCGGGGTCGAGGTGGCTCAGATCGGCCTCGGCCAGCACTTCGGCCTCCGCGCGCGTGCAGGGCAAGCTCAATTTCCAGCATTCGGTCATCGTGCGCGCTCGCCGGACAGTCGCGCTTCAAGTCGGTCACGCGCCGACCGCGCAAGCCGTGCACAGGCGTCCGCGTCGATCAGCGGCGCCTTTCCGCTCAATCGCTCGAACAGTGCGCTCACCGAAGGGTGCGGGGTAATTAGCACGTCGCATTTCAGGGCGGCGACACGGCCGAAAGTTGTGCGAAAGGGTGCCACGCGCTCGGGATGCTCGCTGAAGCGATACCCGTCGCCGGACCCCGCAGTCAGGCTGTCGACATAAGCAAAGTTCAGGCACCGCGCACCCTGGCACGAACGCCATGTCCAGCTTGTCCCGCCCGCTGTGTGTCCCGGCGTGGCAACCGGGGTCAGGGCGAGAGTGCCGACGCGTATTGCGCGGCCATCGCGAATGACGCCGTCGACCGTCACGGGCGGCATATCGGGGATCACGTCGACCTGAGGATCGGCAGGGTCGGTTCGGCCCGTCTCGACCGCCTTGCGCGCGGCCCCGCGCACGAGCAGCCGGGCACCGGTCGCGGCCTTCAGTCGCGAAAATCCTCCCATGTGGTCGACGTGCTCATGGCTTCCGACGATGAAGCGGATGTCACCCGGTTGAAAACCCAGCGCCCTTATGTTGCGAAGGATTGTCGGCGCAGCCTCGGCGGTGGCGCCGTCGATCAGGACATGACCGGCCGGTCCCGTGACCAGGATTACGCTGATGCCGCACGTCCCGACATAATAGACGTTGGCGAATACGCGCGCGGGCGGGGCCGGGTCGCTCCAGCCGTCGCGGCCCCGGCACGCTTCCGCAAGTGTTGCGGGCTGCGTCCGCGCTTGGGTCGCGGGCATGGCCGCTGCCGCGGTCGCTATCCCGATCAGGCTAACGAACATAACTTGCCCCGTTCACGTCGAGCACTGCGCCGGTCATCGACGGCGGTGCCGACAGCGCGCAGAAAGCTGCAATTTCGGCCACTTCCTCGGGATCGGCGACACGCCCCAATGGAATATCGGCAAGCAATGTATCGCCACCCCGGCTCGAAACATAATCCTCTGCCATCCCGGTCATCGTGAACCCCGGGCAGACCGCAAAGGCATAGATGCCCTTCGTGGCATAGCCGCGCGCGATGGTCTTGGTCATTGCGACCATGCCCGCCTTCGATGCGGCATAGTGCCAGTGATCGGGCGAATCGCCACGGTGCGCGGCGCGACTTGCAATGTTGACGATGCGCCCGCCGCCCTGTTCGCCAAAGTGCAGCACGGCAAGCCGGCACAGCTCGGCGCTGGCCGTCAGGTTGATCTGCATCGTTCGCTGCCACGCGGCGGTCCAGTCGCTGTCGGAAAGGTCGATGCGCGCGGCCTCGAACACGCCTGCGTTGTTGATGAGGACGTCGATCCGTCCGCCCAACCTGTTAAGCGCGTTGCGCCACAGCAGGGCAGGGGCGGCGGGATCGGCGAAGTCGCCATCGCGGCTGCCGGTGGCAAAGACGTTGTGACCGTGCAGTCGGCCGGCGATCGCGGCACCGATACCTCGAGTGCCGCCGGTCAAGAGGATGTTGCTCATCCCCTTCGTCTAGCGCGTCCCCGCGCGGGCGCTAATGTTAAAAATTCGCTTTCAGGCCACCAGCTTCACATAGTCGCCGGCGGCGTCGCGCAATGTCGCAAGCTTGCTGTTCACGCTGTCGAAGCCCGTTTCCAGGCTGTCGATCTCGGTCGCGACTTCCTCGGTCTCCGCACGGATGGCGGCGATCGTCGTCGACATCGTATCGGCGGCCAGTGCCGTCTCGTCGACGGCGGCCGTGATCATCGTCACCGTCTGTGCCTGCAACTCCATCGCCTCGCGGATACGATGCGCGCTCGCTTGCACTTCCGACACTGTCTCGCGAATCGAGCCATTTGTCTCGACGGTCGATCTGGTCGCTGCCTGGATTGCGGCGATCTTCGATGCGATGCTGTCGGTCGCCTTGGCCGTCTGGTTCGCGAGGCTCTTTACCTCTTGCGCGACCACGGCAAAGCCGCGCCCGGCATCGCCAGCGCGCGCCGCTTCGATCGTGGCATTGAGCGCAAGTAGGTTGGTCTGCCCCGCCACATCGCGGATCAGCTCCAGGATGGACTCGATCGACTTGGCGGTGTCGGACAGCGTCTGGCTGACCTGCACGGCCTCGCCCGCCTGCTCCGATGCGCGGGTTGCGATCTCGGCTGCGATCTCCACCTCGCCGCGGGCTTCCTCGATCGCGCGGATGAGGCCGGCGGCGGTGTGCGCGGCGTCGCGCATCGCAACGGCCGACTGTTCTGCTGCTGCGGCGACTTCGGACGCCTTGCCGAGCATGCCACGCGTTACCAGCGACGCATTGCCCGCCTGCGCCCGCAAGTGCGTGCCCAGCGCTGATGCACTGCTGACTTCGGCCGCAATGCGCTCCTGAAACACTTTCGAGCTTTTGACGCGGCCTTCGGACAGCTTGCCTTCGGAATATTGCGCGGTGAAACCGCTCATTATGTCGGCTTCGATGGCGGCGACGCTGAACATCGCCTGCAGCAACCGGGCGCAGCGTGCACTGTCGTCGCCGATCTTTTCAAAGACCACCTCGATGCCCTTCAGGTAAGCGGCATTCAGGCCTGCACGCAGCGCGGAAACGGTGACACCGCTGGCCTCGGTCAGCGCGATATAATCACGCGCGCCGTCGGCCCAGGTCTGGTCGGCGAGATTGCCGAACTTCTGCCGCGTGTTCTTTACGCCGTGCGTCTTCATCGAAGCGACGGCATCCTCGGGCGGCCTCACGCCGTCGGGAACGACCGGCAGATAATACGACCAGAAGGCGTCGACGAGTTCGATTTCCCGGCCCTCGATCACTTGCGCGATTTCCCTGGCATCGGCGACCAGCGTTCCCTTGGGGTCGAAAGTCTTGAGCCGCTCAACGACGGATACCCGCACGGCCCGCACGTCTTCGGGCATGGTGTTGAGGCTGTTGGCGGTAACTTGGGCCATCGCGCGTCCTGATCAATTTGGTTCCGCTCCTGCCTAGGGCGCATTGGTAAACAGAGCGTTAGCATTTGAGCCGGTTGCATCGACGTTCAGGCGGAGTAATGACCGACGCACAAAGAATGGACAGTATTTGCCGATGACACCTCCGCACGCGCGCCCGCTCTCGCCGCATCTCAGCATCTGGAAATGGGGACCGCACATGGCGGCCTCGATTGCGCACCGGGTCATGGGCGTCGGCCTTGCGACCGTCGGTGTCGCGATGTTCGTCTGGTGGCTGGCCGCGCTCGCCTCGGGCAAGGAGGCCTATGCAACGTTCCTGTCGTGGGCCACATGGCCGCCCGCGCTGATCGTTCCCATCGGGCTGACCTTCGCGTTCTTTCTTCACATGAGCAACGGCATCCGCCACCTCGTGCTCGACATCGGTGCGGGCTACGAACTGCGCGTCAACCGGCTTGGCGCGCTCGCGGTCTTCGTCTCTGCTTTCGTGCTGACGCTCGCCATGTGGGCCTTCATCCTGTTGAGGACCGCCTGATGCGCGGTGGCACCGAACTCGCCCGCGTCCGCGGCCTCGGCTCGGCAAAGGAAGGCGCGCATCACTGGTGGCGGCAGCGCGTGACCGCGTTCGGCAACCTCATCCTCGTCCTCTGGCTGATCATCTCGCTGCTGCGCCTCCCCGGCCTCGACTATGAAACCGTGCATGGCTGGCTCCAGTCGCCGCTGGTCGCGGTGCCGATGGCGCTGATCGTCATCAACACATTCTGGCATTTCAAGATGGGGCTTCAGGTCGTCATCGAGGATTACCAGCACGACGAGAGCCGCATCATCGCGATGGCGCTGCTGCACTTCTGGACCTTTGGTGCAGGCGGTCTTGCGCTGTTCTCCATCCTGAAAGTCGCACTCACAGGGACGCCCAGTTAATGCCCGAAGCTGCCTACAAGATTATTGACCATAGTTACGACGCCGTTGTCGTCGGCGCCGGCGGATCAGGGCTTCGCGCGGTCATGGAATGCGCGCAGAACGGGTTGAAAACGGCGTGCATCACCAAAGTCTTTCCGACGCGCAGCCACACCGTCGCAGCGCAGGGCGGGATCGCCGCCTCGCTT
>JANMKS010000412.1:0-6463 GCA_031372155.1 Sphingomonas sp. | reverse complement strand
CAACAGAGTTAACGCGTTAACCCTCAAGGAAGCCTTAAGGCCGCAGACGTTCGTCGAAGCGCGATCGACCAAGCCGGGAAGGATACTTAAGAATTACTGTTGAAGTGTCCTTAACAGTGCATTAGTGTTAAAGAGCTTCATAAGAGGACAAAAGCAATGATGGTGAGCATCGTTCTTGGCGTCTTCGTGCGTCCGCCTTCGGGTCAGTCGATCGACGTCGTTTAGTCGATCAGCTGCCAGACGGATCTGTCGTTACGAAGATCGTCTACACAAGTTTGCGTAGGGGTGCGGCTCTCGGGCCGCACCTTTTTTAAGTGGGTGGTTTCAAGCGCTTAGGTGGCGCTTCTCGAACAGCCGGCGCACCCTGTGGTCGACATCTCCATCGGTCATGCCGCTCAGGTCGAGGTGGTCCAGCGTTGGCGCGCATTGACCTGTAATCGCGGCAATCAGACAGACCTGCAAATGCCGAAAGCCAGCCATCGCGGACTGCAGTTGTGCCGATTCGCCGATGACGGAGGCGCATGAAGATCGGATCGCGTGCATCCGGCTAATAACTTGCTTGTTGTAATGAGCGTGTCCGCCAACGTGCAGCGGTAGCGCGGTATGGCGACTTATGCTCGGCAGTGCAGGCAGCAATATGCCATTCGTCGCAAAGTCATCAAGATAAAAGCCCAGCACGCGCAACCGCCCGAGAAACGGCCCGAGGTCAGCGTTGTTGGCCGATTGCAGAGGGAGTGCATGATGCCTTTGCCAGCCTTCGACGAAACCCGCCTCGCCGTTTTTGTTCACCGTCGCGAACGGAACACGGAACGAGATGCTTCGCGCAATCATGCCTTCCCTTAAGCGGCAGCAAAACCGGAGGGGAGCCGAGAACAAACCGTTTCGGAGCCGTTACAATAATATGGTAACCATGATTCCATTTTCATCGGGGTGTTCGTTGTGCTGAAGCAGGTGATACCGGCCATTCAGTCCGACGGAGGACGTACCTTTCGCGATCGCGCCGCACATCAGGACGTTCCGCGCCAGCCTGGCAAGTGTTCGCGCCGCCAGTTCAGAGTCTCCGGGCAGCGTGTAACGAGCAGCCATTTCGTAACCGACGAAGGCGGCAAGTCCGTGCGTGCGATGCCTGCCATCGCATTCTGCCGGATCAAGGCGCAATCCGATAATATCCAGCACCGGCGGCTCGCCGGTTTTTTCCCAGCGATCGGCCAGTACCGCCAGGTCATTGCATGCAATCGACACTTGCGAAAACTGCCAGATCAATCGACTTTGCACCGGCAGCGGCCAGTTCCGCACTAGTTCAACGCTACATCTCAAGTCCGAGAGATCGAGCCTCGCTCGGGCGGCGTCGGCAAGCCGCACGGAAAATACATCACGCTCCACCGAGACGATCACCGGCCCGTTGGCAGCGGAGGCGGGGGCGTTCGCGTCTTTTAGAGCCTGCTCCAACTTGACAGTTGCAATGAGCATGTACTTCTTCCGATCTATTTTTGGTCCGTTTTCGTTCTAGTCTGCCTTGGAAGTCGGGGTCAGCCTTGGATTGGTTCGAAATGGATGAAAGTAGCTCCGGTTAATCAATCGCTTTGCGCACTTGCATCGATGGTGACGACAGTGTTACACCAGTAACACACCGAGACCCTGTAGCATGAACTTTCGCAACATCTCGTCTTGGGCGATCCGCAACCCAGTTGCCCCTCTCGTGCTGTTCATTGCGTTGACGTTTGCGGGTGCGCTCAGCTTTCTGCGGATGCAAGTGAACAACAATCCCGACGTCAGCTTCCCGGCGGCGCAGGTCTCTGTCGTTCAACCCGGCGCGGCGCCAACCGAAATGGAAACTCAGGTTGCGCAAAAAGTCGAGGCCGCGCTTCGCGGGGTGAACGGCGTCGACTCCATGTCCACGCGGATCGACGAAGGCAATTCGCAGACCTTCGTCCAGTTCACGATTGGAACTCCGGTGGACCGGGCCGTGAACGACGTTCGCGATGCCCTTGCAAATATCCGCGGCGACCTTCCTGACGGCATCTTGGAACCGCAGGTCAGCAGGATTGACGCCGACGGCGGACCGATTGCCTATTTTTCTGCCGAGGCGGTCGACATGACGCTCGAAGAGTTGAGCTGGTACGTGGATAACACAGTCGCAAAGCGGCTTTTGTCGGTGCCCGGCATGGCCAGTATCCAGCGCTCCGGAGGCGTGACGCGCGAAATCAGGGTCATTCTCGACCCAGTTCGCATGCAAGGGCAAGGCGTAACGGCGGCACAGGTCAACCAGCAACTGCGGTCGATCAACTTGAATGCGGCGGGCGGTCGCGCGCAAATCGCGGGATCAGAACAATCGGTCCGCGTCCTGGGAAATGCGTCGAGCGCTTTTGCGCTGGGCGAAACGATGATTTCGACCGGCGCCGGACATTCGGTCAAGCTAAGCGACGTCGCGACCGTGCGGGACTTCTATGCCGAACAAAGGAACCTTGCGAAGATGGAGGGGCGGCAGGTTCTGAGCTTTGCTTTGGCAAAGGCGAAGGGCTCGTCCGACGTCACGGTTTACGACGAAGGCATTGCAACGCTCCGCAAGCTTGAAAAGGAGAACCCGAAGGTTCGCTTCACGCAACTTTTCACGAGCGTCGATTACACCCGCGACCAATATCATTCGGCTATCGACGCCATGTGGGAAGGGGCGGTCCTGGCCGTGCTCGTCGTGTTCGTGTTCCTTCGCGACTGGCGCGCGACCGCCATCTCGGCCTTGGCAATTCCGCTGTCCGCAATCCCTGCGTTCTGGTTCATGGCGCTGATGGGTTTCACGCTCAACGGCATCAGCCTGCTCGCACTAAGCCTGGTTGCGGGAGTGCTGGTCGATGATGCGATCGTCGAGATAGAGAACATCGTCCGCCACATGCGGATGGGCAAAGGCCCTTATCAGGCGGCCATTGATGCTGCGGACGAGATCGGGCTGGCCGTGCTCGCCACGACAATGGCAATCGTCGCGGTGTTCCTCCCGGTCGGATTGATGCCGGGCGTGACAGGACAGTTCTTCAAGCAATTCGGGCTCACGGTGGTCGTTGCCGTTCTGGTCAGTCTGGCGGTCGCGCGCTTGATCACGCCGCTGGTCGCGGCCTATTTCCTGAAGAGTCACGGGCACGCCAGTCACGGCGACAACTGGATGATGCACCGGTATCTGGCGCTTCTTCATTGGTCGCTCGACAAGCGGCGCGCGCTCGCGTTCAAGGCGCGCCATGCCGGCCGAAAGCGCTGGCTCGCGTGGACTCTCGATCACCGGTTTTGGGTAATGGGAATAGGCGTCGGCGCGTTCGCGTTGACGATCGTCGCCTTCGGCACGCTCCAGTTCGTGTTCCAGCCGACGATCAACACGAATTACAGCCAGGTTCGCATCGAGATGGTCCCGGGGGCCACGCTTGCCCAGACCGAAGCGGTCGCCGATCAGGTCTCCCGCCTGTTGCGAACCGCGCCTGAATTCGATGTCGCCTTCAACGAAATAAACGTTGGCAATGCCAATGTGTACATCACCTTGATGAAGGACCGGGCGCGTACCAGCACCGAATTCGAGCGCGAGATGGCGGGCAAGTTGCGCGGGATCGCCGACGCGCGCGTGACTTTTCAAAGCCAGGGGAGCGGATTGGGACGCGATGTCACGCTCATGCTGGCAGGCAGCGATCCCGACCTCGTCACACGGACGGCGCAGCAAATCGTGCAAGAGATGAGCGCGTTGAAGGAATTGCGCGCGCCTCGGATCGACGGAGATTTGCAGCGTCCGGAAATTTCCATCCGGCCGCGCCTCGCGGTCGCTGCCGATATGGGTGTCACGACCGCTGCCCTCAGCCAGGCGATACGGATCGCGACGCAAGGTGAGATCGATCAGAACGCGGCCAAGTTCTCGCTGTCGGACCGCCAGATCCCAATCCGTGTCGTGCTCGACCACGGCGCACGAACGAGCATTTCCACGATCGAGAACCTGCCGGTTCCGACGACGTCGGGAACAAGCGTCCCGCTGAAGGTCGTTGCCGACATTTCGTTTGGCGCCGGGCCTTCGGTCCTCAGACGGTATAATCAGAACAGGCGTATCGCCATCGGCGCTGACCTTGCTCCAGGTGTCGTCACTGCGTCGAAACAAATCGACGCACTCCCCACGCTCAAGAACCTGCCCGCCGGTGTCGAACGCGTCAGCTTTGGTGACGACAAGCTGACGCAGGAACTTGTCTTCAACTTTATCGTGGCCGTTCTCTCGGGCGTGCTGCTCGTGTTTGCGGTCCTCGTGCTGCTGTACCGTCGCGTCATGCCCCCGTTCGTGAACATGGGTGCGCTCCTGCTTGCGCCGCTGGGCGGGGCGCTTGCGCTGCACATCACCGGAAACCCACTCTCGCTTCCCGTGCTCATCGGGCTATTGATGCTGCTTGGCATCGTTGCGAAGAATTCGATCCTGCTGGTCGACTTTGCACTTCTGGAGATCGAAAAAGGCGTCGAAAAGAGCATCGCCATTATTGATGCAGGTCACAAACGTGCGCAGCCCATCGTGATGACCACTGTCGCCATGGTTGCAGGAATGTTGCCGATCGCACTCGCCTTGTCGGGCGACGGCAGCTGGCGCGCGCCGATGGGCATTGTCGTCATCGGCGGACTCATCATGTCGACGGTGCTGACACTTGTCATTGTTCCAGCAGGTTTCAGCCTTGCGGTCGGACTTGAGAACCGGGTTGCCCCCTGGCTAAAACGCACCCTGACAAATGGCGGGGAAGTCGCACCGCGACTTCCCGCTCCGGCCGAATGATCAGGCGAGCTTGAAGCCCTCCTTGTTCATCGCTTTGGTCAGCAGCTTGTTCTGCTCTTCCGACAGCTGGGCCTTCAAATTCGGGAACAGCTCGTCCTCTTCCTCGCGGACATGCTTTTCAAGGTCGCTGCGAAAGCGCGCAAGAATATCGAGAAACCGCTCGCTATCCTTGGGACAGTTGGTCAATTCGTACAGATACTGCTTCACATAGCCGTGCTCGCCGTTCAACTGGTCGGCTGCGTCCGTCTTGCCGGCATCGCGCAGTGCCGGATAAATGACATTTTCCTCCTGGAACGCATGTTTCGACAACATGTGCTTTAAATTGGCGAGGAGCATCGACCGTTTGGTGGTGTTCTTCGATGTCGTTGCCTGCAACGCATCGAACACCTTCAACGTGGCCGCATGTTCAGCGGCAAGCGCAATGTCCCAATCGCCGGCGAGAGCTGTGGGCGCCTGAACCACCGCCTTGCGACCGATCATCGCCGCCACGCCCAGCACCGCGCCGGCGGCCGCCACACCGATCAACGTGCCCGTCGAATTTCCCGTACCGGTGGCGCCGTTGTTCCCGGTGCGTTGTCGCGCTGTCGTCCGGCGCCGTCCGGTTTTGGCCTTGTCGTCGGTGCGGTCAGCGGTTTCGGTAGCCATCGTTTCCTCCAGATAATCTGTGAGGCAGGAAACCCGTGTCGAGCCTTCAAAGTTCCGTCAATCGAGCTCCAGTATGACCTGATCGACCGCAAGACTCTCGCCTTCTGCGGCACTGATGGCCTTGATCGTCCCGCTTTTTCCCGCCCGCAGGATGTTCTCCATCTTCATCGCCTCGATCACGGCAAGCGGCTGCCCCGCTTCGACCCTTTCGCCGATGGCCACGTGCAGAGAGGATAGAAGACCCGGCATGGGCGAGATCAGAAACTTCGACAGATCGGGAGCTGCCTTTTCGATCATGTGGCTGACGAGCGGCGCGACGTGAGCAGGCAGGACGCGAGCGCTGTGCACGGCACCGCGCGTGGTCAGCTTGAAGCCCGCGCGCGTACGCAGAATGCGAACGGCGAGCGGCGCATCGTGGAAAGTAGCTTCGACGATCCGGTCGCCGGGCGTATATTCCAGTTCGATGTCGAGGTCTTCGTCATCCACGGCAATACCGTCAGTGCTGATCGAGACATTGTGGTCCGTCCCGCCGACACGAACCTGCCAGTCGGCGGGCGGGCGAAGGCGTCTGCCAAGCTGTCCATCGACCCGTCGCGCGCGGTCGGCCTCTGCGGTCGCGGCGAACGCAGCGATTGCGGAGAGCGCCCGCAGCAGTTCGGGGGACGCCGGTGCCCCCTTGAAGCCTTCGGGATATTCCTCGGCAATGAACCCGGTCGTAATCTCGCCGCTGCGAAAGCGCGGGTGCTGCATTATCGCAGAGACGAAATCGATATTGTGGCCGACGCCTTCGATCTCGAAACTGTCGAGCGCCATGATCTGCTTGTCGATGGCCTCCAGACGTGTGGGAGCCCAGGTTATCAGCTTGGCTATCATCGGGTCGTAGAACCGGCTGACCTCGCCGCCTTCGACAACACCGTCGTCTACCCTCACTGTTCCCCCGCGAAGGCGGGGGTCCAGCGTTCCGGCGTCTGCCGGAAAAGAAGAGTGTGGGCCCCCGCCGTCGCGGGGGCACAAAGGTGTGGCGTCGGGCGGGCGGTACCG
>JANMKS010000403.1:0-4209 GCA_031372155.1 Sphingomonas sp. | reverse complement strand
GGCGGTGGCATTGGAAAGCATCGAAAGATGCGCGCCAGCCGACGAGGTTTCGTCCGCTGGCGTTTTTTGCGTTGGAGTTGAGGGCATCATGTTCGATTCACTGAGCGATCGTCTGGGTGGGGTATTTGCCGCACTGCGCGGACGCGGTGCGTTGAGCGAAACCGATGTCCGCGGTGCCATGCGCGAAGTGCGGGTCGCCCTGCTGGAGGCCGACGTCGCGCTTCCCGTGGCGCGCGCGTTCGTCGACAAGATTACAGAGCAGGCGGTCGGACAGAACGTCCTGCGTTCGATCACGCCGGGACAGCAGGTCGTCAAGATCGTCAACGACGCGCTGGTCGAGATGCTCGGGTCGGACGCGAGTGAGCTCGAGCTGGGCGTGACGCCGCCCGCGATCGTGATGATGGTCGGGCTGCAGGGCTCGGGCAAAACAACGACGACGGCTAAGATCGCCAAGCGACTGAGCGAGAGAGATCGCAAGAAGGTGCTGATGGCGTCGCTCGACGTCAATCGCCCTGCGGCACAGGAGCAGCTCGCGGTCCTCGGTACGCAGATCGGTGTCGCGACCCTTCCGGTCGTCACAGGGCAACAGCCGGTGGAGATCGCGCGTCGGGCGATCAGCGCGGCAAAGCTTCAGGGCTATGATGTGCTGATGCTCGATACGGCGGGTCGTCTGCATGTCGATCAGGCGCTGATGGACGAGATGCGCGCAGTGTCGCAGGTCTCTTCGCCGACCGAGACGCTGCTCGTCGTCGATGCCTTGACCGGACAGGACGCAGTCAATGTCGCCAAGAGCTTCACCGACCAGGTGTCGCTGACGGGCATTGTCCTGACCCGCATGGACGGCGATGCGCGCGGCGGCGCTGCACTGTCGATGCGCGCCGTCACGGGTAAGCCGATCAAGTTCGTGGGTACGGGCGAAAAGCTCGACGGCCTCGAGCTGTTCCACCCGAGCCGGGTCGCCGGGCGTATCCTTGGCATGGGCGACGTCGTGTCGTTGGTCGAACGCGCCGCCGAAAGCATTCAGGTCGAAGACGCCGAGGCCATGGCGGCAAAGCTTGCCAAAGGCCAGTTCGATATGAACGACCTTCGCCAGCAATTGAAGCAGATGCAGAAGATGGGTGGCCTCGGCGCGCTGGCGGGCATGATCCCGGGCATGAAGAAGGCGCAGGCGGCGATGGCCTCGGGCGCGGTCGATGACCGGTTGCTCGTGCGGATGGATGCGATGATCGGGTCGATGACGCCCAAGGAACGGGGCCGCCCCGAACTGCTTCAGGCAAAACGCAAGATTCGTATCGCCAAGGGGTCGGGAACGACCGTTCAGGAGGTCAACCGCTTGCTGAAAATGCATCAGGAAATGGCCGGCGCGATGAAAAAGTTGAAGAAAATGGGCGGCCTGAAAGCACTGGCCGGGATGTTTGGCGGCGGCAGCGGTCCCGGGAGCGACCCGATGGCCGCAATGGGCAAGATGATGGGTGGCAGCCTGCCGCCCGGCATGAACAATTTCAAGAAGTAAGCAAAGGAAGTTAAATGGCAGTAGCAATTCGTTTGTCGCGCGGTGGGTCCAAAAAGCGCCCTTACTACCGCATCGTCGTCGCTGACGAGCGCGCCGCACGTGATGGCAAGTTCATCGAACGCATCGGCAGCTATAACCCGCTGCTGGCCAAGGACGACGCCAACCGTGTCGTGCTCGACAGCGATCGCGCGAAGCACTGGCTGAGCGTAGGCGCGCAACCGACCGACCGTGTCGCGCGCTTCCTCGATGCAGCAGGCGTTCGCGAGCGTGTTGCGCGCACGAACCCGAACAAGGGCAAGCCCGGCGAAAAGGCGATCGAGCGCAAGGAAGAGCAGGACAAGCGCGCGAGCGATGCAGCCGAAGCGGCGGCCGCAGCCGCCGCCGCACCGGCTCCCGAGCCTGAACCTGAAGTTGTCGAAGAGCCTGTAGCCGAAGCGGTTGCGCAAGAGGCTCCCGTCGAGCAGGCAGAGGCCGAAGAAGCGGCTCCTGCCGAGGAAGCAACCAACGAAGGCGTGTCGGCTGAAGCTCCCGCCGAGGGCGCGGACGAACCGCAGGTTGAAGCCGCCGTCGATGAAAGCGCATCCGCTCCCGCTGAAGGTGCCGCCGAGGACGCGCCAGCAGAGCAGGCCCAGGCCGAAGAGACTCCAGCCGCCGAGGAGGCGCCTGCTGCGGATCCCGTGCAGGAAGAAGAAAAGCAGGCCGACGCCTGACCATGCCTAACGCCCGCCCCGTCACGCTCGCCGTCATCGTCGGCGCGCATGGTGTGGGCGGCGAGGTGCGGCTTAAAGTCTTTGCCGAGGATGCGTGGAGCCTGAAGGCGCACAAAAGGTTCAACGACGGCGCACTGACGCTGAAATCATTGCGCGTGGGCAATCAGGTCATCGCGCGCTTTGCGGAGGTTGCCGACCGCACAGCGGCTGAACGGTTGCGTGGCACCGAACTGACGGTGCCCCGTGACGCGCTGCCCCCATTGGCGGAGGGGGAATATTATCACGCGGACTTGATCGGCCTGCCTGCAGTTTCGACCGCGGGCGAAGATTTGGGCAGGGTAGTTGCCGTCGAGAATTTTGGCGCAGGTGACGTGCTTGAAATCGAGCGGCCCGACGGCAAGCGCTTCATGGTGCCGATGACAGCGGAGGCCGTTCCCGAATGGGGGAAGCGGGTTGTCGTTGACGCGGGGTTTGTCGATTAGTATATACATCACGTGTATACGGAGACTCGTGATGACCGACGACTATTTGAGCAAGACATTCAAGTCGGGCAATTCGGTCGCGCTGCGCTTGCCGAAAGGATTGGGCGTGCCGGAAGGCACCGAGGTCCGCATGGTCAGGGAGGGACCGATGTCGTTCAGAGTTGAGCCGGTTGTGGCACCACGCAAGACCATCGACGTGAGCGGGTTTTGGGGCAAAGCGCCTGGCGTCCGGCTCGCGCCGCGCGAGGATTTCGAGGAGCGCCCAAGCACAATCGCCGCGCGCAAGGCGGCGATGAGCGAGTGATTGGCTACCTGATCGACGCGGACAGCGCGATCTTGGGCATGTCGGGCGATTATGACGTGATGCGTGACCGCATCACGTCTTTCGCACCCGGCGAAATTGCCATGTCGGTTATCAGCTACGCCGAAGTTGCTTACGGAACTTACGTGGGGAAGCCACCGCCACCCGAGATTCTCGAGGCCTTCATTGCCGTCATTCCGCTGGTTCCTTTCGATGAAGCCGCGGCGCGGGCTTACACCCGATTGCCGTTCAAGCGGGCGCGATTTGACCGGCAGCTGGCGGCACACGCACTGAGCATTGGAGCGGTGGTGGTCACCAATAACGAAGGCGACTTCGCCGATGTGCCGGGGTTGAAGGTCGAGAATTGGACGGTTTGATGCTGTTCTTGGCTGCCCTGTTTGTCGCGGCGCTCGCTGGCCTTGCTCTACAGAAGGTGATCCGTTTCGTTGGTGATTGGGGCCGGACGGCTTTGGCATTGGTCGGTGCGGGGCTCGCACTAATTGCATTCCTTCTTTTGTTCGCTGCCGACGGAATCACGAATGCTGCGGCTCTGGCGCTGAGTCCGCTCCTGTTCGCAGTCTTAATCTTGCCTTCGGCAATTGGCGTTCGTTTGGCCGGGCGACCTGGGCAAAAAAGTTGATCTTCGCCACCCAAATCCTGACCCTTTACCCCGAGATGTTCCCCGGGCCTCTGGGCGCGTCGCTGGCGGGGCGGGCTTTGGCGGAGGGACGGTGGGCGTGCACCGCAATCAACATCCGCGATTTTGCAACCGACAAGCATCGGTCGGTGGACGACACGCCTGCGGGGGGCGGGGCAGGGATGGTTTTGCGCGCAGACGTGCTGGCGGCGGTGGTAGATCATGCGGTTGCTGCCCAGCCGGTGGCTCCAATCCTCGCGATGACGCCGCGTGGCGCGCCGCTTACGCAGGCGCGCACTCGCGAGATTGCGGTGGGCCCTGGCGTCACGATCCTTTGTGGCCGCTTCGAAGGCTTCGACGAACGCATTTTCGATGCCCGTCCGCAGATTGAGCAGGTCAGCATTGGCGACTATATCCTCTCCGGCGGAGAGATGGCGGCAATGGTCATTCTCGATGCTTGCATCCGGCTGCTCCCCGGCGTAATGGGCGCGGCTTCAAGTGGTGTGGAAGAGAGCTTCGAGACGGGGCTCCTCGAATACCCGCAATACACCCGACCTGCGATATGG
>JANMKS010000390.1:0-7166 GCA_031372155.1 Sphingomonas sp. | reverse complement strand
GACCGCGACAGCGAGGGGCTGGTGCTGCTGACCGACGACGGGCAACTGCAGGCGCGGATCGCGGACCCGAAGTTCAAGCTGGCAAAGACGTATCTGGTGCAGATTGAGGGCGATTTGCAGGAAGAGGCGCTGACGGCGTTGCGCCGGGGCGTACGGCTGAAGGACGGCCTGACTCTCCCCGCTGAGGCCGAGCGGATCGCGTCGCCCGACCTGTGGCCTCGCGACCCGCCCATCCGCGTACGGCAAAGCATTCCCGATTGCTGGATAAAGCTGACGATCGGCGAAGGTCGCAATCGTCAAGTGCGGCGGATGACGGCGGCCGTGGGGCACCCGACACTGCGGCTCGTACGGTGGAGCGTGGCCGCAGTGACGGTTGAGGCGCTGGCGGTGGGAGCGTGGGAGGATTGCAAAGTCGATCAGCTATCCAACGCGCCTCGGTCGGGACGATGAAACACCCTTTTTAGCCGCAAGCACGCGGCGTCTTGCGAATACAGAAATTTGCTTTACGAATTACGCCAGGCGCGCCACGGTCAGTCCGGGGGCAGACGGTCGGGGAGAGAATGATGAAGGTCGTCGTGCGCGCGGTACTGCCGTTGGCCTTGTTCTGGTCTCAGACGGCGCCCGCAACTGACGACCTGCCCACGGTCGATGCGCGGGTCGAGCAGCAGATCGCCCGCATGACGCGCGACGAAAAACTGACACTGGTGTTCGGATATTTCGGCACCGACTTCCCGAGCAAGCAATACCAGGCACCCGCCGAAGCCCGTGAAGGATCGGCCGGCTATATCCCGGGTATCCCGAGGCTTGGCATTCCTGCGCAGTGGCAGACCGATGCGGGCATCGGTGTCGCAACGCAGGGCGGTTCCCAGACCAAGCGTGAGCGCACTGCTTTGCCGTCCAATGTCGCAATCGCCGCGACCTGGGACGAAGCGCTGGCACGCGCGGGCGGCCAGATGATCGGCGAGGAGGCTCGGCGATCGGGGTTCAACGTCATGCTGGCGGGCGGCGTCAATCTCGCGCGCGAGCCGCGCAACGGCCGCAATTTCGAATATGGCGGCGAGGATCCGCTGCTGGCGGGAACGATGGTCGGCGCGCAGATCGCGGGCATCCAGTCGAATGCGATCGTCGCGACAATCAAACACTTCGCGATCAATGATCAGGAGACCGACCGCGATACGGGCAATTCGGTGATCGAGCCGGGCGCAGCGCGGACGTCGGACCTGCTCGCTTTCCAGATCGCGCTTGAACGGTCGCGGGCGGGTGCGGTCATGTGTTCGTATAACCGCGTCAACGGAACGCACGCGTGCGAAAACAGCTTTCTGCTCTCGGACGTGTTGAAGAACGATTGGGGCTTCAAGGGCTATGTGATGTCCGACTGGGGCGGCACGCACAGCACGGTCGCCGCTGCCAATGCCGGGCTCGATCAGGATTCGGGGTTTCCCTTCGACAAGGAACCCTATTTCGGTGCGCCGCTCAAGCAGGCACTGACTGCGGGCAGCGTTGCCCCTGCCCGGCTCGACGACATGGCGCGGCGTATCTTGCGGTCGCTGTACGCGAGCGGGGCCGTCGACAGGCCGGTGTCCGAGCAGCCGATCGATTATGCCGCGCATGCCATCGTGACGCGCCAGGCGGCGGAGCGATCCATCGTGCTGCTGAAAAACGACAAGGCGATGCTTCCGCTGTCGCCGAAGGTGCGGCGGATCGTCGTCATCGGGGGTCACTCCGACAAGGGCGTGCTGGCGGGGGGTGGCTCGTCGCTCGTCTATCCGGCGGGCGGCAATGCCGTGCCGGGGATCGCGCCGATAAGCTGGCCGGGGCCGGTCATGTACTATCCGTCTTCGCCGCTTGCCGCGATCAAGCGGGCAGCACCCGACGCCGAGGTCAGCTTTTCGGACGGGAGCGACGCGGCGGCAAGCGCGGCGGCGGCACGCGCGGCCGATGTTGCGATCGTCTTTGCGACCCAGTGGGCGGGAGAGGCGTTCGATGTCTCGCTGACGCTCCCCGACAAGCAGGACGACCTAATCGCGGCGGTGGCAAAGGCCAACCCGCGGACAGTCGTGGTGCTCGAAACCGGGGCTGCGGTGCTGACGCCGTGGCGCGACAAGATCGCCGGGTTGGTCGCGGCCTGGTATCCGGGAACGCAGGGCGGCGATGCCATCGCGAACGTCCTTTTCGGCGTCGCAAATCCGTCGGGCCGACTTCCGATCAGCTTTCCGGCATCGCTCGATCAATTGCCGCACCCCGCCACGCCCAACGCCGGTGACACGGTTTACAGCGAGGGCGCGACCGTCGGGTACAAATGGTATGACAAGCAGGGAACGCGGCCCGCCTATGCGTTCGGGCACGGTCTTTCCTATACGCGGTTCGCGTTCGACAGGCTGACCGTCCGGGCGGTGGGAAAGACGTTTTCGGCGACTGCCCGGGTTCGCAATACCGGCTCGCGGGCAGGCGTCGCGGTGCCGCAATTCTATGTGAGCACCAACAATGCCGACTGGGAAGCACCCAAGCGTCTGGGCGGATGGCAGGTCGTTCCGCTGGCGCCCGGTGAGGCACGGACGGTCAACGTCGCAGTCGACCCGCGCCTGCTCGCGACCTGGAACGAAACGAAGCACCAGTGGCGGATCGCGGGCGGCACATACCGCGTCACCATCGCGACCTCCGCCGTCGAGCCTGTCACGAGTCAGGCGGTCACGTTGCCGGAAGCGACGCTCGCCGTCGGATGGCACCCCGACGGAGAGACGCCGTGAACAGAATGCTGAACAGATATTGCGGCCTCCTGGCAGGCGTTGCCGCTGTCAGCATGGCCGGGGTCGCGTCGGCGCGCACCGACAGCCTTCCGGTCGGACGCTGTGTGAACATGGGCAACAATCTGGAATCGCCGGTCGAGAACGCGTGGGCAGGCAAGCCGATCACGGCGGATGATTTGACGACTATCGCAAACGCAGGCTTCGACACGGTCCGCATTCCGGTGCGCTGGGACAGTCATGCCGCCGCGAAGGCTCCTTATGCGATCGACGCCGCTTATCTGGTGCGCGTCAAGGCAGTGGTGCGACAGGCGCTGGCGGCAAATCTGAACGTCATCCTCAACAGTCATAATTTCAACGACCTGCACAAGGCGCCCGACGCGAACCGCAAAGAGTTGGCGGCGTTGTGGCAACAGATCGGCAAGACGTTCGCCGACGGGCCGCGCGAACATTTGTGGTTCGAAATCGAGAACGAGCCGCATGATAAGCTCAACAACGCAAACCTTGTCGCGACTTTTGCAGGGGCGCTGTCCGCGATCCGCGAGACCAATCCGGATCGCCCCGTGATCATCGGTGGCGAGAACTGGAGCGGCATCGATTCCCTCGCCACGCTGGCTCTGCCCGACGATCCCGACGTCGTACCGACTTTTCACTATTACGAGCCGTTCGACTTTACGCATCAGGGCGCGACCTGGGTCGATCCGTCGCCGCCGATGGGCCGGGCTTACGGGAAGCCCGACGATGCCGCGCGGCTGGTGCGCGACGTGGCGAAAGTCCGCGACTATACGGCGCGCACGGGCAAGACCCCCTTCATGGGCGAATTCGGTGCAATCGACAAAGCGCCGCTCGCCGACCGTGTTGCGTTCATGACGAAGGTGCGGACGGCGTTCGACGCTGTAGGCATCGGCATGTGCGCCTGGGCCTACACCAATACCTTCCCGCTCTACGATCATGACAAGCGGCAATGGGTGGCGGGGATGCGGCGCGCGATGGGATTAAAGGAATAGGCCGCGTTCAGACGGCGATGGGAGGTTGCAGATGATGGGATATTGGCGGGCGCTGGCGTGTGCCGTGGCGATGACGGCGGGCAGCGCGCAGAGCCAGAAAGCCGAACCTTCGGCACTCGAGGCGTTCGCGAAATCGCTTCCCGGCACGCTGATCAGCGATCCTACGCGGCTTGACTGGCAGGTTTACGGACCCGGCGTTCTGGTCAAGTCGGTGCGCGATCCCGCCATTCCGGGAGGGCATGCGGCGAACCAGATCACGCTGCCGAAGCGTGGACCCAACCCTTATGAAACGTCGGCGAACGTTCCCCTGACGCAAGCTGTCGCAGCGGGCGACAAGGTTGTCATGTCGTTTTATGCGCGCACGATCTCCGCCGACACGAGCGACGGACAAGGCGTGGTGACGGTCCGCCTCCAACAGAATGCCGCGCCCTTTGCGGGGTTCGGCGATACCAGGCTCAGCATCGCCAAGGACTGGAAGCTGTACGAAGTTCCAACGCAGGCGACGACCGCTCTTGCCAAAGGTATCGGCGTCGGCGTGTTTCAGTTGTCGGGTGCCAAGCAGGTGCTTCAGATTGGCCAGACGATCGTGTTGAAGGGCGCGAGCAGCATCCTAGTCAAGCCAGCGGGCGGGAAAGGTGCGGCCGCGCTGCCGCTGATACCACCGCAGCTGGCGGGACGCGGCACCATGCTCAACGATCCGGCGACGCGGGCATGGAGCACGCATGGCTTCGCAACCCCGCCCGAGCCCATCAGCGCGGGCATACCGGGGGGCGCGGCGACGCGCTTCGTCGTGGGCGCGAAAGCCGCCAATGCGTGGGAAGCAAGCGCGGGCGTGCCGATTCGCGATGCGATTGCCGAGGGCGACCCGCTGACCATAGCGTTCATCGCGCGGACGATTGCGGCCGACACGAGCGACACGAAAGCCGTGGTCCGCATTCGCGTGCAACAGAATATCGCGCCGTATGACGGTTTTGCAGACAATGCGATTGCCGTCGGTTCCAATTGGGGGCTGTTCCAGTTGCGTACGACCGCCAAGCGCGCCTTGCCCGCGGGCGGTGGCGAAGTGACGCTGCAACTGGCTGGGGCCAAGCAGACCGTAGAGGTCGGCCCGGTCTATGTCATCAAGGGCGACAACGCAGCTTTACCGAAGTGACTCCTTCAAACGCGCCGGTTGCGCAAAACAAACCAGGGATGGGAACGAACATGCAGCGTGACGTAGCCGCGAGAACGACCGCCGCCTTTGCAGCGGTCACGACGCTTTTCTTTGCCTGGGGGTTCATCACCTCGCTCGTCGATCCGCTGGTTGCGTCGGTGAAGGGTATCTTCACGTTGACCGATGCCCAGGCGCAGCTGATCGCATCGGCGTTCTTCGTAGCTTACGGACTGGTTTCGTTTCCGGCGGCCATGCTGCTCGCGCGGCTGAAACCGGTGCCGACGATCATAACCGCGCTTGGCATGATGATCGCCGGCTGCATGATCATGTACACGGCGGCCAACGCAGAGAGCTATGCGCTTCTCCTGTTCGGCCTATTCGTGCTGGCGAGCGGCATCACCGTGTTGCAGGTCGCGGCGAATCCGCTCGCGGCGGCGCTCGGCGATCCGAAGACCAGCCATTTGCGCCTGACGTTGAGCCAGACCTTCAATTCGTTCGGCACCTTCCTGGGGCCGCTGATCGGCGCGCACCTGTTCCTGAAGGATATCGAGGTCAAGGCAGGCGCGAGCGTTTCGGCCGAGGCGCGGGCAACGGCACTCAACGGCATCGACTCGGCGTATCTGTGGATTGCCGGGCTGATCGCGGCGCTCGCGCTGTTCTTTGCGGTCAGCGGACGGGTCGTTCGTGACGCTGCGCCTGTACCTTCGGATGAGGTCGCACGACGCGGCATCGGTGGGGTCATTGCCGATGCGCTGTCATCGCGGTGGGCGTTGCTCGGCGGACTGGCGATTTTCCTGTACGTCGGCGCAGAGGTCGCAATCGGCACGCAGATGGCGCTGTTCCTGAACGCAGACAGCATCTGGGGCCAGAGCGATGCGGCGTTCGGTGTGCCGCTGCTCGGCATTGCGATGGGCAGCGACGGGGTTCCCGGAGTCTCGTTGCAGGAGGCGGGAAAGGCCGTCGCCTTCTACTGGGGCGGGGCGATGGTCGGCCGCGCGATCGGTTCGGTGCTGCTCGCTCGCTTCGATGCCGCGCGCCTGCTCGCGGTCTTTACCGCGGTCGCGGCGGCAATGTGCCTTTACGTGATGACGATCGGCGGGGTCAGCGGCGGCTTCGTCGCGCTCGGCATAGGTTTGTTCAATTCGATCATGTTCCCGGTCATCTTTACGCTGACGCTGGAGCGGACGACCGCAACGCAGGAAGCGACGTCGGGCTTTTTGTGCACGGCGATCGTCGGCGGTGCGGTAATACCCTATCTGATGGGGCAGCTGTCGGGCGCGGTCGGTTATGCGCAGGCGTTGATCCTGCCGGCACTGTGTTACGCGGTCCTGTGCGCCTTCGCCTTTGCGGCAAAGCGCGCGCCGACCCGCACGACGCAGGTGTCAGGTTCGGTCCATTGAACATGCGGTCCGCCTGTCTCGCCTTTGCTGTCATGACGTTTGCGCCGACAGGGCCAGCAACAGCCGCATCACCGGTGCCACACGCGGCCATTGCAGCCCTACCCGTCGACGCGCAAGCAACGCCCGAGACGCGTGCCCTGTTCGCGAACATGCGGGCGCTGTCCAGGCGCGGCGTCATGTTCGGCCATCAGAACACGCTGGCCTATGGCTATAGCTGGCATGACGAACCCGACCGATCCGACGTGAAGGATGTGGTGGGCGATTTCCCTGCGGTCTATGGCTGGGACGTCATGGATATCTTCGCGGGGGGGCGCCCGGGCCAACGCGACGACGCGGGCGAAGCCAAACTGCGCGGATATGTGACGCAGGCGCACGCGCGCGGCGGCGTGAATACGTTCAGCTGGCACATGCCCAACCCCGCAAACGACACCGATGCGTGGAATACCACGCCCGCTGTTGCGCGGATCATTCCGGGCGGCGACCTGCACGACAAGTACACAGCGCGCCTCGACGTCGCGGCAGCGTTCTTCCTGAGTTTGAAGGACACGAGCGGGCGACCGATCCCGGTCTGGTTCCGGCCGTTTCACGAACATACCGGTGCGTGGTTCTGGTGGGGCAAGCCCAACGCCAGCGCCGCCGATTACATCGCGCTTTGGCGTTTCACGGTCGGGTATCTGCGCGACGTGAAGGGCGTGCACAACCTGCTTTATGCCTATTCGACCGACGTCTTCGACAGTCCGGCGCAGTATTTCGAATATTATCCGGGCGACGAATGGGTCGATATGCTGGGGTTCGACGACTATCACAGCGTCGAAAGCGCGCAGACGCGCGGCACGTTCGTATATCGAATGCAATCGCTCGT
>JANMKS010000321.1:0-2170 GCA_031372155.1 Sphingomonas sp. | reverse complement strand
GGCGTCGACTGCTCGTACGGGTCGGCATCGGTTCCCGCATCGTTGATGCCGGGCTCTTCGAACCAGGCCGCAATCTTGCCATCGTCGATGACGGTCGCATAACGCCACGACCTTTGCCCGAAGCCGAGATGGCGCTTGTCGATCAGCATGCCGATGCGACGCGTGAAATCGCCATTGCCGTCGGGAAGCAGCTTGACCTTCTTCAGGCCGAGATCCTGTCCCCATTTGTACATGACGAATGCGTCGTTGACCGACATGCAATACACTTCGTCGGCACCGAGCGACTTCATCTCGTCGTACGAGGCTTCATATCCCGGGCACTGCTTCGACGAACATGTCGGCGTAAAGGCACCGGGCAGGCTGAACATGACGATGCGCTTGCCCTTGAACAGGTCGTGCGTCTCGACATCCTGCCAGCGGAACGGGTTCGGCCCTTCGACGGTCTCGTCACGAACGCGCGTTTTCAGGGTTACGTTGGGAACTTCACGGCCGACCTGCATAGGGGTTTCCTCCGGTTGGAATATCGCGGGCCGCACGATAGCGCCCTGTCACCTGCCATATGGGCGTGGCCACCCGATTGCCAAGCCCTACATCTCGCCTTTCGCCCGCCGGTGCGCGTACCAGCGCTGAACGTTGGCGTTGTGCTGGTCGAGGGTATCGGCGAACGCGCTGCTGCCGTCGCCTTGCGCCACGAAGTATAGCGCGTTCGACGGCGCGGGGTCGAGCGCGGCGAGGATCGACGCCTTGCCCGGATTGGCGATCGGCCCCGGAGGAAGGCCCGCGCGTCGATACGTATTGTAAGGATCATCCGCTTCCAGTTCAGACCTAAGAATCCGTCGGCCGAGCGGTTTGCCGCGCGTCACGGGATAGATGACGGTCGGGTCGGCCTGCAAAGGCATCCCGCGCTTCAGGCGATTGGAATAGACCGCCGATACCAGCCGCCGCTCAGCTTCGCGCGCCGTTTCCTTCTCGATGATCGACGCCAGTACGATTGCGGCCTCGGGCGTCGTCACCGCAGCGGTCGGCTTGCGTGCTTTCCATGCGTTCGCAAGCGCGGTCTGCATCGCCTTCTGCATCCGTGCCAATACCGCCGACCGCGCTTCTCCGCGCGTATAGGCATAGCTGTCGGGGAGTACCGATCCCTCGGGCGGCACCCCGACCGAACCCGTCAGCAACGGCACCGCCAGCAGCTTTTCATGCACCAGCACCGACGGCATGCCCTCGGGAATTGTAACAAAACGCTGCAAAGTCCTGCCCGACTGCAACAGCGCCAGGATCTCGCTCGCCGTCATGCCCTTTTCGATGCGATATTCACCGGGCTTGATCGACTCGCCCGTTCCGAACAGCTTCGCGTTGGTCAAAAATGCGCTCGCCGAACCGATCGCCCCGGCATCCTCCAACGTCCTTGCCGCGGCCGTCAGCGATGACCCGGCTGCGACGACGACTTCGACATCGCGCGGCGCCGTTCCGCCCCTGAAGGTCGTCACCGCGAAAATCGTCGCGATAACGAACAGCGCGACGATCAGCACGCGGCGCATCAGATCGCCCGCATCACCAGACTCGCGTTCGTCCCGCCGAACCCGAACGAGTTGTTCAGCACTGCTTTCACCTTGCGTTGCTTGGCGACGTGCGGAACCAGGTCGACCCCGATGCACCCTTCGCTGGGGTTGTCGAGATTGAGCGTCGGCGGCACGATCTGGTCGCGCATCGCCAGGATACAGAAGATGCTCTCGACCGCGCCTGCGCCGCCCAGCAGGTGGCCGATCGCCGATTTGGTCGACGACATGCTCATTGTCCCGATCGAATTGCCGAACAGCCGCCGCACCGCGCCCAGCTCGAGCTCGTCGCCCAGCGGCGTCGATGTTCCGTGCGCGTTCACATAATCGATATCGGACAGGGACAGTCCCGATTTGCGCATCGCCATTTCCATCGACCGGAACGCGCCCGACCCTTCGGGGTGCGGTGCCGTCACGTGATAGGCATCGCCCGACAGGCCGTAGCCGATGACTTCGGCATAGATCTTCGCGCCGCGCGCCTTGGCGTGCTCATATTCCTCCAGGCACACGACGCCCGCGCCCTCGCCCATCACGAACCCGTCGCGATCGACGTCGTACGGTCGTGACGCGCGCTCCGGCGTATCGTTGAAGGCCGTCGACAGCGCCCGCGCCTG
>JANMKS010000293.1:0-2214 GCA_031372155.1 Sphingomonas sp. | reverse complement strand
GCTTCATAGGCCGGGCTGTTGTGCCCCATCATCACGGTGGGCGGGTGATCGTGCCCCTGAACGAGCAGGCCGGGTTCGTCCCAGATCGAAATCGACAGCGGCCCCAGCACGCGGTTCATCCCCTTGTCGCGCAACCAGTCCTCGGCACGCGCGATCAGTGCCTTGGCAGTCGCCTCGTCCTCGGCCTCGATCAATCCCCAGTTCCCGGTGCCCGGACCCATGCCCTGTCCGGGCGGTTGAGCGAGCGCGAGATGGTCGATATGTGCAGAGATGCGCCCCGTGACGCGCCCGCCTTCCTCGGCCAGGAACAATTGCGCTTCGCCATGTTCGAACCAGGGGTTCTTGCCGGGTGTGATCAGGCCCATCACCTCGTCCTTCAGCGGCGGCACCCAGGCGGGGTCGTCCGCGTAAAGCCGGAAGGGAAGGTCGACGAATGCCCTGCGATCGGATTTGTTCAGAACGGGGCGGACGGTCATGCGGAGAGATCCATATTCCGCTCCTAACGCGCCGCATCTGGTAACGCCAAGTCACTTCCCCTATATTTCGTGTAACGCACCATGTTGAAAAGCACGATTGTTCTCGACCGGGCCGATGGGCCGATTGCGGCTCCGGCGCGGCCCGCACGCGCGCGCATTGCCGACGACGCCGCGATGTTGCGTGCGGCGGTTGAACTGACGCGCGACCTGAACGCCGCGCGGCCCGCGCTTTACTGGGCCGACTTTCTTGGCTCGACGCTGCTCGGCTATGCCGCGCTTTACGGTGCGATCGTGCTCGGCGGCGCGCTTGCGTTCCTATCGGCGGCAGTCGCGGTGCTGGCGCTGTATCGCGCGGGCAGCTTCATTCACGAACTGACGCACATCAAGCACGCGCATGTCCGCGGTTTCCGGTTCGCTTGGAACGCGCTGATCGGCGTGCCGATGCTCATCCCGTCGTTCATGTACGAAGGGGTGCACACGCTCCACCACGCGCGCACGCGCTATGGCACGGCGGACGATCCCGAATATCTGCCGCTCGCGTTGATGAAGCCGTGGACGCTGCCGCTGTTCGTGGTCGCGTCGATGCTGGCGCCGGTGGCGGTTCTGTTCCGCTTTGCCGCCCTGACGCCGCTGTCGCTCATCTGGCCGAAACTGCGCACAACCGTGGTGGCGCGCTATTCGGGGCTTCAGATCAATCCCGCATTTCGCCGTCGCTCGCCCGAAGGCGAATTGAAACGCCAGTGGTTCTGGCAAGAGGCGGCGGCAAGCGTCTGGGCGATCCTGTTGTTGGCGGGCGTCGCCACCGGTCTCATCCCGGTGCAAGGGTTCCTTATCGGGCTCGCCGTGGCGTCGGCGGTCATGCTCATCAATCAGGTCCGCACGCTCGTCGCGCATCTGTGGGAGAATGAGGGCGAGGCGATGACCGTCACCGCGCAATATCTCGATTCGGTGAATGTCCCCCCGCCGACACTGCTGCCCGCGCTCTGGGCGCCCGTCGGCCTGCGCTATCACGCGATCCACCATCTGCTGCCGAGCCTGCCCTATCACGCGCTCGGCGAAGCACATCGGCGTCTGAGCAAGGCGCTAGGCGAAGCGTCGCCCTATCACCGCGCGCATTATGCCGGGCTGCCGGGTCTGGTCGGACGCTTAGCGGGAAGCACGATGCGCGGGCGGGTGAATTAAAGTTGTTTCAGAACTGTACTGACGTAACCCTCCTTTAATTGACACGCCGCCACAGATAGCTTCATTGGTTGAGTATGTTTCGGGGGGTCTGACGATGAAGCGGCGTATTATCTTGGCGGGCGCGCTCTGCGTCATCCTGTCTACTGCAAGTACGGCACGCGAGCGGAAGGTCGAGAAACCCGACGACGCCAACACGCTGACGCACGGCATGGCCCAAATGACCCTGCACGTCGGAACAACGACCCAGTTAGAGGTTGTGGAAGCGTTCGGGGCGCCGAATATCACCACGCTCGACGCCCAGGGTCAGGAAGTCTGGATTTACGATCGTCACGCATCCGTGACCGCATCGAAGGACTCGGGCTTCTCCATTGGCATGTTGATCGGTGCCGGCGGCGGCGGTGTCGGGGGCGGGGGAGGCCTCGGTTTCAGCAGTTCGAAAAGTCGGAGTAGCGAATCCACCCGGTCAATGACGATGGTCATCAAATTTGGCGCGAACAAAGTGGTGAGCGACTTCAAAAGCCGCACCAGCTCATTTTAGTTAGATTAAGGGGGAGTA
>JANMKS010000276.1:0-1624 GCA_031372155.1 Sphingomonas sp. | reverse complement strand
ATACCATCGACCTTAGAACCGCGAGGGCGCTCCTCGACCGGCTGCAGATTGCCTGATCAGGCCGCGTACCAAAATGCGGGGCAGCATTTATGAGAAGTCCGCGCGACTATATTTTCAGTTTGCGGCGCCAGTTTGCCGGGGAAGTCCCGACATCGGCGCTGAAGACTCTTGTGAAATGGGCCTGATCGGCAAACCCACAGGCCAGGGCAATCACGCCGAGCTTTTGGTCCGTGCAGCGAAGGAGTTCCTTCGCGCGCTCCACCCGCTTGCGAAGTAGCCATCGATGGGGAGAAGTTCCAACGGAGGCCTTGAAAGCCCGCGAAAATTGTCGCGTCGAGACGCCGCAAGCGCTCGCCAACTCCGTCAGTGAATGGTTGGCGCTGATGTCATCAAGGAGAAGTTCGGTGACTTGCCTGCGCTGCCACGGCGCCAGACCGCCCCTGTTAAAGTCGGGCAATAGTGCAGGACTGCCATATTTTCCCACGAGATGCGCACCGACTGCCAAAAACAGATGGTCCGCGAACAATCGATTCGCTTCGTCTGGCCGCGCGAATGCCGGAAGAATGGCCCGGGCGAGGTTCAACATCACCTCATCCGTTATCGCGTCAGTAATCGGACAGACGAGCGTCTCTACCCTTGGCACACGCAATTCTTCGGTGATTTCGTCCAATGCCGGAATGGGCAGGAAAAAATGTACCGTGTCGAAGGGCTCCGTGACGATCGTCGTCCAAGCCAGTCGGTGGTCGAGGATCGCTGTTCCGCCTTGGGGACTCACCGACCTCCGCTGGTGGCGGCCGTCGCACCAGATGTCGTCACCTCCCCGCAGGGGGCGAAGATTGACGAGCGCCATAAGGACGTCGCTGCGTTGGTTCGGGACAGTGAGACCGAGATCCGGTCTGTCGCGACGCGATCTCACGGCCACGAATTCGTGGGCGCCCAGTCGATGCGTCGCAATTCTGTCGTAGGCTTCCAAGGCGTCGCGGGACGTGAAGTAAGGCTTTTCGACAAGAGTGGCAGGAGCGGGAGCGGGCGTTATCACGTCGATGGACGTCCTTGGCGCGACCAATGGGCCGCCGACTGCCCCCCGATGCCGGATCACGCGCCGCGATGGCCGGGAAGTTTATGGCCGGAATATAATAAAAAGGGCCAACACGTGCAAGCCTCCCGATACCTAGTTCGTTAGTGATCTAACGCAACTGGGTGCCGGGATTCGATTGTCCAAAACAAAGCTCAGCACCTCATGGCGCCGGCAATATGCGGTTACGCGCGTGATAGTCGTCACTGCCGATCCAGGGCCAAGGCATCCCGCTTTCCAAGATCTCAATCGGGGGACATGGTGCAGCTAGTTCCGAAACCTTCGCCGACGCGACCGCTTATTACTTTCGGGCCGTTCAAGCTCGCCGTTGCCGAGTTGGGCCTTGGGCGGTCCGGCCTTGCCGAAGCCGGTCGCGTCCCAGACCAGCACGTTCGTGTCAGCGGCGGCGGAGTAGGCAGTCTTGCCGTCCGGCGACAGGGCGACGCCGTAGACCGGGCCGGCATGACCTTTCAGTTCCGCGATCTGCACGCCGGAAAACGGCTCCCAAAGGCGCACCGTGGAATCGAAGCTGCCGGAGAGAAGCGTACG
>JANMKS010000197.1:0-6594 GCA_031372155.1 Sphingomonas sp. | reverse complement strand
CATGAGCGAGCAGTGAAAGGGTGCCGACACGGTCAATGGCAGTGCGCGTTTGGCTCCCCTTTCCTTGGCAAGGTCCATTGCACGTTCGACGGCGGCAGCGTGCCCGGAAATGACCACCTGCCCACCGCCATTGTCGTTCGCTGCCGCGCAAATCTCCCCCTGAGCAGCATCAGCGGCAACCGCCGCAGCAGCCTCGAAGTCGAGCCCGAGCAGCACCGCCATTGCGCCCACACCAACCGGCACCGCAGCTTGCATCGCCTGGCCGCGCGTCTTGAGCAATTGCGCCGTCGTCGTCACGTCTATCGCGCCCGCTGCGCACAATGCCGAATACTCTCCAAGTGAATGCCCCGCCACGAAAGCTGCCTTTTCAGCAAGGCGCACGCCGCCCTCCACTTCGAGCACCCGCAGCGTCGCGATCGCATTTGCCATGATCGCCGGCTGCGCATTCTCGGTCAGCGTCAGTTCGCGCTCGTCGCCTTCGCTCATCAGCTTGTACAGCGACTGGCCAAGTGCGTCGTCGACCTCCTGAAACACTTCGCGAGCCGCCGAACTTGCCTCCGCCAGCGCCTTGCCCATGCCGACCGACTGACTGCCCTGTCCGGGAAATGTGAATGCGCGCACGCTTGACCTCTTGTTCGATGATCCGCGCAACTAGGCCGCAGGCAACGTCCTGCGCAACCCGCATGGACTGTCGCTCTGGTCACGGCTATGTCCGCTGCAAGCTCTCGGGTCGCTCGTCAGTCGCGTTGCGTGCACAGAACCGAAAAGGAACGAACGATGAAATTTATCACTTGCCTTGCCGTCGCGGCATCGCTGGGCGGTGCCGCATCCGCACAAACCGACACGACCCGAAGCGATGTGCAGATTTACCGCGCCGCCCCCGGTCACCAACTTGAACTGCTCAAATTCCTTGCAGCACAGGAATCGGCTGCGGCGAGTGCGGGGTTGCCCCCTTCGCAACTCTATGTGCATCAGTTAGGTGCCAGCTGGGACTTCGTGCTGGTCAGCCCGCATTTGACCGACGCGCAGGACAAGGCACTCGACGCCGCCGCAGCCAAGATGGGAATCGCGACAGGTCCGAAAATGGGTATGGAATTCCGCCAGCAGGTCGCTGAACACAGCGATACCATCGCCGCCGGACCCTATACCGTCGCCGCCTGGCTGGCGCGCGCCGAGAAATAGATATGCCACCGCCCCGTGCATTGTGCGCGGGGCGGTGGCAACCAGCGCTTGCCTTTGCGCCGCGTCTGGACCATGGCGCGTACTCACGAAAGCCGGAGGGGCGTTGGCATGGGGCCACGTCAGCGATCGGCATGGAAGGACGAACCCGCATGGCTCTGTATGAGCATGTGTTTCTCGCGCGTCAGGATCTGGCTCAGGCTCAGGTTGATGCACTCGCGGAAACCGCAACCAAGATCATCGAAGACAATGGCGGCAAGGTCGTCAAGACCGAGACGTGGGGCCTGCGCAGCCTCGCCTATCGGATCGCGAAGAACCGCAAGGCGCATTACGTGCTGATCGAATTCGATGCGCCGACCAACGTCGTGCTAGAGCTCGAGCGTCAGACGCAGATCAACGAAGACGTGATCCGCTACATGACGCTGCGTGTGGATGGGCACGAGGCCGGTCCGTCGGCGATGATGCGCCGTAATGAAAGCCGCGAGCGCGAGCGTTCGGAGCGTGGCGAGCGTCCCGATCGTGACCGTGGTGATCGCCCGGACCGCGACCGTCCGCGTCGTGACGACCGCGAAGCGGCTTGAAGGAGTAGATAGACATGGCCCGCCCATTTTTCCGCCGCCGCAAGAGCTGCCCCTTCGCTGCGAAGGACGCTCCACAGATCGACTATAAGGACGTCCGCCTGCTTCAGGGCTTCGTGTCCGAACGTGGCAAGATCGTGCCCAGCCGCATCACCGCCGTCAGTGCGCCCAAGCAACGCGAACTCGCCCAGGCGATCAAGCGTGCACGCCACATCGGCCTCCTCCCCTATATCGTGAAATAAGGATCGACTGACATGGAAGTGATCCTGCTCGAACGCGTCGAAAAGCTTGGCAAGATCGGTGACGTCGTCACCGTGAAGAACGGCTTTGCACGCAATTTCCTGCTCCCCAACAAAAAGGCGCTGCGCTCGAACGCCGCCAACCTGAAGGTGTTCGAAGCCAACAAGGCAAAGATCGTTGCCGACAACGACAATCGTCGTGGCGACGCCGAGAAGGCGGCCACGGACATCGACGGCAAATCGATTACCCTGATCCGCCAGGCGTCGAACACCGGACAGCTCTACGGTTCGGTCGCGGTGCGCGACATTATAGAGGCGCTCGAGGGCGAAGGTGCCAAACTCGCCAGGAACCAGATCGTGCTCGACAAGCCGATCAAGGCGATCGGCCTGTACGACGTTCGCGCCCAGCTTCACCCCGAAGTCGCAGTGACGGTCAAGGTCAACGTAGCGCGCAGCCCCGAGGAAGCCGATCTCCAGTCCCAGGGCGTCGATGTCATGGCATCGATGTTTGAAAAGGACGAAGCCGGCTTCACCGAGGATTACGATCCGAACGCCGAGCCCGGCGAGATCGCGGCCGAAGCACCGGCCACCGACACGCCTGCCGCCTAAAAGATATCGACCCCGCCGGTACTTATCATCGGCGGGGTCCGTTCCCGAAAATCAGCCAGTCAGCGTGTCGGCATTCTGCTCGCTCTGGCTTCCGCTGCTGCCGAAACCGAACGCGCTCCCGCCCTGGCTGCTTTGACCGCTCTGGCCGCCGCCGCGATGTTGTTCCTTCATCAGGCAGTCGTGAAGCAGTCGCTTCGCCTGCTCGGCGATCTGGCGCTGCTGCTGGCACGCCTGATCGAAGAACTGCCGCGTTTCGTCATCGGCGTCCTCGCCGAAGATTTCACAGTTTTCGACGCCCTGAAGCGCGTGATAGAGAACCGAAGTCAGATTATAGTCTTGTCCTCGGTGCCCGTGTCCGGGCCACCGGTCGCGCTGCTTGTCATGATGCCAGTCCTTTGAAGTTGCGCACGGCCCGTTCACCGTGCGCTCCCTCAACCGGAAATTTCGAGCCTCGTTCCCGTCGTTACGGGCGCGCTCGAAATTTTGCGGCGGCCTGCCTCAATAGCCCATCAGCTTGAGCACTTCCTGGCGGCTCCGCGGATCGTCGAGGAAGCATCCAAGCAAACGCGACGTGATCATCCCGACGCCCGGCGTACGGACGCCGCGACCCGTCATGCAGCCATGCTGTGCCTCGATCACGACAGCAACGCCTTGCGGATGGAGGTTGTCCCATATGCATTTGGCAACTTCCGCGGTCAGCCGTTCCTGCACCTGCAACCGCCGCGCATAGCCGTTGAGCACCCGGGCCAGCTTCGATATACCGACGACCCGGTCGCGCGGCATATACGCGATCGACGCCTTGCCGATGATCGGCGCCATATGATGTTCGCAATGCGACTGGAAAGGAATGTCCTTCAGCAGGACGAGTTCGTCATACCCGCCGACCTCCTGAAACGTCCGCGACAAATGATAGCCTGGATCTTCGGCATAACCTTCACAATATTCCTTCCAAGCACGCCCGACGCGCGCAGGCGTATCGAGCAGCCCCTCGCGATCGGGATCGTCCCCCGACCAGCGAATAATTGTCCGCACGGCGTCCTGCACCTCCTGCGGCACAGCGAGCTTTTGCGAATGCGAGTGCATGTCGGGGTCATGATGGTCTGCCATGACGACTGCATTGGGCCAAAGTGTCCCCGGTCACAACCGGATTTTCCCGCGGGGACCGGAATGCCGATGCCCTGCCCTTACGGCATCCACCATTGGTGCAGCGCGCAATAGGTAGCACGTTGAAACTGGCACATTTTTTAGGTCTTCTCGCCATTGACGCTCTCGTAAAGGGGACGCAGAAGAGTCGTCGAAGGGCGCAAAAGCGCTGGACGCCGCTACGCTACGTCATCGTGTAGGGAGGTTTTCAAGCGAAATATACGTTATCTGGTCGCGTCGATAATAGCGCTGGCCGTGGCGTCGCCCGCGTTTGCGCAGACGGCTCAGCCGGTTGCCGAACAACCGGCCGCAGAGGAGGTCTCACCGACCGATATCGTCGTGACCGCCTCGAAGCGCGCGCAGACCTTGCAGGACACGCCCATTTCGGTCGCCGTTGCAACGGCCGCCGCGATCGAGCAGTCGCAAATTCGCGATCTCATCGACCTGCAAACGCTGGTGCCTTCGCTTAAAGTCGGACAGCTCCAGAGTTCGGCGAACACCAATTTCATCATCCGCGGTTTCGGCAACGGCGCCAACAACGTGGGCATCGAGCCCTCGGTCGGCGTCTTCATCGACGGCGTCTATCGCTCGCGTTCCGCCGCCCAGATTGGCGACCTTCCCAATATCGACCGTGTCGAGGTCTTGCGCGGCCCGCAATCGACGCTGTTCGGAAAGAACGCATCCGCGGGCATCATCAGCATCGTGACGGCAGAGCCGAAATTCGATTTCGCGGGTCAAGTCGAGGCGTCTTACGGCAATTATAACGCAGTCGTCGTCAAAGGTAGCGTCACGGGTCCGCTGTCAGAAACGATCGCTGTCAGCCTGGCGGGCAATTACAACCGTCGCGACGGCTATGCGCGTTACGTTAATCTCAATCAGGATACCAACGACCGCAACCGTTATGGGGTACGTGGGCAGATCCTGTTCCAGCCATCGTCCGACTTCAAGCTGCGCGTGATCGCAGATTACGACAAGATCGACGAAACATGCTGCACCGTTGCGAATCTGTTCGACGGACCGACGGGCAACGCCGTGCGCGCGTTGGGCGGGCGCGTCAATTCAAACCAGCCGTTTTCTTATGACGGCTACGCCAATTTTCCCTCGTCAAACAAGATCGACAATTACGGGATCTCAGCTCAGATCGACTGGCAGTTGGCAGACGCTTTCGCGCTCACCAGCATCAGCGCGTATCGGGGTGTGAAGACCAACACGAACGCTGACTCGGATTTCACGAGTGCCGACCTGATCGGGCAGAATGCCAATCAGGGCAAGATCGACACCTTCACGCAGGAAGTGCGGCTCTCGACCAGTTTCGACGGGCCGTTCAATTTCCTCTTGGGGGTCTTTTACTTCAACGAAAAGATTCACAATGAGAACCAGCTGACATTCGGCCGAGACTTCCGCAACTACGCCAACTTGCTGTCAGGCGGCGGTTACGGTGCTTCGGAAGCACCGTTGCGGTCGGTCAATCCCGGCTTGGCACCCGGTGCTTTCGGCGCCCAGGGCCAGGGCCGTTTCGAAAAATATGACTACAAGGACGAGGCGATCTCGCTGTTCGGACAAGTCGACTTCGAGGTTTTCCGTGGCCTGACCGCCACCGGTGGGTTCAATTACACGGTCGACCGCAAGAGCGTTATCCAGAACAACGTTGCCACCGATGTCTTCTCGAGCATCGACCTGGACGCATCGGTTGCCACCCTGCGCGCGGGGGGCATCTCTCAAACGATCGGGGGGATTCTGGGTGTGCCCGGAGGGTTCGCAAGCGCGGCACAGATTGCCGCTTTCGCGACCGCAAACCCCGCGGGCTTCACGGCGATTTCGAATGCTGTGAGCGCACAGGTCAACCCGCTGCTCGGATTGAAGCCGCTACAGTTCATCCCGCCTTATCTGAACTTTCCCAACGCGGTCGAGAACGGCAAGACCAAGGACAGCAACTTCTCTTATACCTTGCGTCTGGCCTATAAGTTCAACCGCAACATCAACGCCTACGCAACGTATGCGACGGGCTTCAAGGCGTCATCGTGGAACCTGTCGACCGACAGCCGACCGTTTGCGCGCGACTTCATCCCGGGATCGCCTGTCACCAACCCGGCCCCTTCGCGCATCCGTACCGCCGGCTTGGCCGTCAACAATCTGTCTACGGGCACGCGCTACGCCGGACCCGAGGATGCAGCCGTCTACGAAGTTGGTTTGAAGGGTAGTTGGCGCGGCTTCAGCTTCAACCTCGCGGTCTTCAAGCAAATCCTGAAGGGATTCCAGAGCAACATCTTCCAGGGTACGGGCTTCGTCCTTGGTAATGCCGAGAAGCAGTCCACGACGGGACTGGAGTTTGACACGGCGCTCTCACCGATCCCCAACCTGACCTTCACTGCTTCGTTGACCTATCTCGATCCCAAATATGATCTGTTCACCGGCGGCTCGGCCTTCAATCCTGCGACGAACGGGGTTCAGCCCACCAATCTGACCGGCGTTCGGCCGAGTGGAGTATCCGAGTTTTCGGTTGCGGTTGGAACGACCTACACGCAGGTATTGACTGACGACGTTCGCGCGATTTTCCATGTCGATTACGACCACGCCAGTTCGTTCGTGATCGCACAAGGTTTGCCCTTCAAGGCCAGCCCGGAAACACTGAACGCCTCTGTCACCCTGGCGCTCAGCAGTGGCTTTGAACTTTCGGTCTGGGGGCGCAATCTGACCGAACCCAAGTTCAATCCGGTCATCTTTCCGGGTGTCGCTCAGTCGGGAACACTGTCGGCCTATCCCAGCCCGCCAGCATTTTACGGCGTAAGCGGGCGCTTCAAGTTCTAAGACAGTATATCGCAAAAGGGCGCGTTGCAGTGGCAGCG
>JANMKS010000163.1:0-8930 GCA_031372155.1 Sphingomonas sp. | reverse complement strand
TCGCTCCGCGTCATTGCCTTCGCGATCGCCTTCAGCGACATGCCCTTCGCCGCCAGCCGGTGCAACTTTTGAATCTCGTCGGATGTCCACGGCTGGCGGTGACGTTCGAAGTGCTCGCCCACTCGGCTTCTCCTATCGCTGGCATCGCGGCGCGACCCTGCTAAACGCAAACACAATGTCCACCAGCCCGCATCTCTATCTCGTCGATGGCTCCGGCTATATCTTTCGTGCCTATCACCGCCTGCCGCCGCTGACCAACAAACATGGTCAGCCGGTGGGCGCGGTTTACGGCTATACGACGATGCTCTGGAAGCTCGCGAACGAACTCCACGCCGCCGACGGACCGACGCACATGGCGGTCATCCTGGATGCGTCGTCGAAGACATTTCGCAACGACATGTACGATCAGTACAAGGCGCACCGGCCGCCGGCGCCCGAAGACCTCGTCCCGCAATTCCCCATGATCCGCGATGCGACGCGCGCGTTCTCGATCCCCTGTATCGAAACCGAGGGGCTGGAGGCAGACGACATTATCGCCTGCTATGCAAAGGCGGCGCTGGCCGCGGGGTGGAAAGTGACCATCGTGTCGTCCGATAAGGATCTGATGCAGCTGATCGAGCCGGGGCTGGACTTGCTCGACACCATGAACAACCGTCGCATCGGTCCCGAATATGTCATCGAGAAGTTCGGTGTACCCCCTGAAAAACTCGGCGATGTCCTCGCGCTTATGGGTGACAGCGTCGACAATGTGCCCGGCGTACCCGGCATCGGGCCGAAAACCGCATCGCAGCTGATCGTCGAGTACGGCGACCTCGAAACCGTACTCGCCTCGACCGACAAGATTGCGAAACCCAAGCTGAAGCAGTCGCTGATCGACCACGCCGACAATGCGCGGCTTTCGCGCGAACTGGTGCGGCTGGCCTGTCAGCACGACCTGCCCGAACCCTTGGACGATCTGCTTTTGAAAGGCATTCCCGAGGAGCCGCTACGCGCCTTCCTCGAGCATCATGGGTTCAAGGCACTTCTCGCCAAAGTCGGGGGAGGCGCTGCCGACACTACGCGCGCCAAGCCCGCCGAAGAAGCTGCGCCTCAGGCCGAATTGTTCGACGTCGACGCCTATGCCTGCGTCACAACACTCGAAGCGCTCGACCAGTGGATCGAGGTCGCGACGGCGAGCGGTATCGTGGGCTTCGACACGGAAACCAACAGCCGCGATGCGTGCGTAGCTGACATCGTGGGCTTTTCGCTCTGCGTCGCGCCGGGCCTCGCATGCTATGTTCCGGTCAATCACGGCGGCACCGACCTGCTCGCCCACCGCCCCGAACAATTGCAGCCCGAAGTCGCGCTCGCCCGCCTGAAGCCTTTGCTCGAAAACCCTTCCGTGCTGAAGATCGGGCATAATCTGAAGTTCGACATGCTCCTGCTGTCGCGCCACGGCGTCGGCATCGCGCCGTTCGACGACACGCTGGTGATGAGCTTCGCGCTCGATGCGGGGAAGCAATTCAGCCACTCGATGGACGAACTGGCACTGCGTCATTTCGGGCATCAGTCGATCACGTTTGCCGACGTGTGCGGCAAGGGGAGGTCGCAACTTACGTTCGATCAGGTGCCGCTGCCCGACGCAACGCGTTACGCAGCCGAGGACGCCGACGTCACCTTTCGCCTGGCCCAGCGTATGCGGCCGCGACTTTCGCGCGAAGCTGCGACGCGCGTCTATGAGCGCGTCGACCGTCCGCTTGTGCCCGTCATCGCGGCAATGGAACGCGAAGGGATCAAGGTCGACCGTGAGGAACTGTCGCGCCTGTCCGCAGAATTTGCCGGACAAATGGTTTCGCTCGAAGCCGAAATACACGAACTCGCCGGGCACAAATTCGCGATCGGCAGCCCCAAGCAACTGGGCGAAGTCCTGTTCGCCAAGATGGAGCTTAAGTCGGGTCGCAAGGGCAAGGCGGGAGCGCTCTCGACCGATGCCAACGAACTCGAACGGCTGGCCGCACAAGGCGAGCCGATAGCGCGCAAGGTGCTCGACTGGCGTCAGGTCGCAAAGCTCAAGTCGACCTACACCGACAATCTGCAGGCACAGATCAATGGCGAAACCGGGCGCGTCCACACCAGCTATAATCTGATCGGCGCGCAGACCGGGCGGCTGTCGTCGAACGATCCCAATCTTCAGAACATACCGATCCGCACTGAAAACGGCCGCCGCATCCGCGAGGCGTTCGTGGCCGAACCGGGCAATGTCCTGCTTAGCGCCGACTATTCGCAAATCGAGCTACGACTCGCGGCGCACATGGCCGACGTGCCCGCCTTGAAAGCGGCATTTGCCAACGGCGACGACATCCACAGCCTTACCGCGCAGGAACTGTTCGGCGAAGTAAATCGCGACACGCGCGGCCGTGCCAAGACGATCAATTTCTCGATCCTGTACGGCATATCTCGCTGGGGTCTCGCGAACCGTATGGGTACGACGCCCGACGAAGCCCAGTCAATGATCGATCGCTATTTCGAACGTTTCCCGGGCGTAAACCGCTACATGGCGGAGACGCTCGAAGGGGTGCGCGAGTGCGGCTTTACGACGACGCTGTTCGGTCGCAAGACGCACTTCACCAACATTCGCTCAAAGGTTCAGGGCGAACGCCAGGGCGCCGAACGTGCCGCGATCAACGCGCCGATTCAGGGCACGTGCGCCGACATCATCAAGCGCGCGATGGTCCGGATGCTGCCCGCCCTGCGAGCGACCGGGCTGCCCGACGTCAGGATGCTTCTTCAGGTCCACGACGAACTCGTCTTCGAACTGCCCGAAGGACAGGTCGAGGCTGCGAGCGCCGTTATCCGCAGCGTCATGGCGGGCGCAGCCGAACCGCTCGTGAAGCTGTCGGTGCCTCTGGGCGTAGAGATCGGCAGCGGCCACTCCTGGGGCAGCGCGCATTGAGCGCCTCCGCGAGCGACGACATCGATACGCTCGCCAAGGGGGGTCGGACGAACATCATCGGGTTTCTGCTTCGCCTCGCCGCGCGGCTCCCGTTCCTGTTCATCGCCGGTCGCGTCTATGGCCCTGATATCGTTGGCCGCTTTGCGGTCGCTGTCCTCGCCGTTGAATTCAGCGCGCTTATCGCAACACTCGGACTGAAACGGGGACTTGCCCAAGCGCTCAGCACGACCGACCGACCGCACGCGCATGTCGCCTGGGACGCGATGGCAGTCGCGGGCATCGCTTCGTTCGTTGCGGCGAGTGTGCTCGCCCTGATTCCACAACTGATGTTCCCCAACAGCGGGATCAACCGGCTCGACCGTCTTCTGCCGCTTGCGGTGCTGGCGCTTGCGTGGTCCGACGTGTCGCTCGCCGCCCTGGCCTATCGGTTGAACGTCCGCGCGACGGTAACGGCACGGGCAGTCATCGAGCCTTGGACGATCAGCATCGCTGCCTTCGCCATGTCGTACTACTCGCTTCGCGACGGTCTCATCCTTTCCTACGCCATCTCGACGGTCGCGGCGCTCGCTGCGTCGATCGTCCCGTTCGTGCGCAGCTATGGCTTGCCGCAGGGTTGGAAACCTCGGGTCAGACCGCTGTTCGCGCTCGCCCGCGCCAACGCCCCGCTTGCCGGGGCCGACGCGGTCGAATGGGCCACGCGCAACGTCGATCGTGCGATCCTCAGCGTCGCGTTTCCGCCCGCCGTCGTCGGCATTTATTTCATGGCGCAGCAGGTGTCGTCGATCCCGCAAAAATTGAAGAGCAGTTTCGATCCGATCCTCGCCCCTGTCATAACAAAGAGCCTCGCCGATGACGACAGGGCGGCGGTCGCGCGGCAGGTGCGTCAGGTCGGATTCTGGATTGTCGCTGCTCAGGCCGGATTGATGCTGATGGGCGCGATCCCTTCTGAAGGCGTGATGGGGGTCGTCGGTCCGCAATTCGTGGCGGGCGCGACCGCACTCGTCTTTCTGCTCCTCGCCGAAGTCGCGGCAGTCACGGGGTCGGTCTGTGAATCCGCGCTGGTCTATGTCGCGCGAAAACGAAACCTCATGGTTTCGGTGCTGGTCCTCGCCGTCCAGATCACGCTCAGCTTCGCGCTGATCTTCGCGTTCAAGCGCGCGGGCGTTTCTCTCATGTGGCAAGCTGCGGCGCCCGCCATTGGCCTCACGATCGCGCTCGGCGTGGGATCGATCATCAAGTCGATGCTCCTCGGTCGGTTGCTCGGCGCTCCCGTCTCGCCCTTCCGCTGGACATTATTTCTGGCGGTTACGGCTGCTGCCATAATCGGCTCCTTCGCGACCCGCTGGGTGGAATGGGTCGAGCTTGTCGTCGGCATTCCGCTCATCATGGCGACTTATCTTTTCGTCCTGTTCCGCTTCGCTTTCCGGCCGGAGGACCGCGCCTTGTTCGCCCGCGGCAAGCTTAATGACGAAAGTGCCGCATCCCCGTGAACAGCATCGCCAGCCCCGCCTCGTCGGCAGCGGCGATCACCTCATCGTCACGGATCGATCCGCCAGGCTGAATTACGGCTGTCGCACCTGCCTCGACTGCAGCCAGTAAGCCGTCGGCAAAGGGAAAGTAGGCATCAGACGCAACCGCTGAGCCGACCGTGCGCGCGGCGCCCCATCCGGCTTTTTCGGCAGCATCCTTTGCTTTCCACGCCGCGATCCGCGCTGACTCGAGCCGGTTCATCTGCCCGGCACCGATGCCCGCCGTGCTGCCGTCCTTGGCATAGACGATCGCGTTCGATTTTACGTGCTTGGCGACCGTCCATGCGAAGCGGCAGTCAGCGAGTTCCTGATCGCTCGGCGATCGCTTCGTGACGACGTCAAGTTCGCCCAGCGAGCCGTTGTCGCGCGATTGCAGCAGGAATCCGCCAGCGATCGACTTCAGCGTCACGCCGGGTCGATGCGGGTCGGGCAGTGCGCCGCACAGCAGCAGGCGAACATTTTTCTTGCGGGCAAATGCCGCACGCGCGGCCGCGTCCGCGCCGGGCGCTATGACGACTTCGGTGAACAGCGCCGTGATTGCCTCTGCAGTCGCTCCGTCGAGCGGACGATTGCAGGCAATGATGCCGCCGAAGGCAGAAACGCTGTCGCAGGCAAGTGCCGCCTGATAGGCCTCTATCAAGGTATCGGCCGACGCGACGCCGCATGGGTTGGCGTGCTTGACGATGACGACGGTCGGCGGCCCACCGCGAAATTCGGCGATCAGTTCGAGCGCGGCGTCGGCGTCGTTGAAATTATTGTAGCTCAGTTCCTTGCCCTGAATCTGCTCCGCCTGTGCCACGCCCGGCGTGGCGGGGCCGGCGGGCAGATAAAGCGCGGCCTGCTGATGCGGGTTTTCGCCGTAACGCAAATGCTGTCCACGAGTCAGCGGAATGGCCACCGCGTCGGGAAAAACCTCGCCCTGGTCGGCGAATGCAAACCAGGACGCGATTGTCGCATCGTATTGCGCGGTCAGCGCATAAGCTTTGGCGGCGAGCCTCCGCCGCTCTTCCAACGATGTAGAGGCGCCGGCTATGGAGCCGTAATCAGCCGGGTCGGTGACGACGGCAACGAAGGCATGGTTCTTTGCCGCGGAGCGAATCATCGACGGACCGCCGATGTCGATATTCTCGATCACCTCGTCCCGCTCCGCACCGCGCGTCACTGTCGCGGCGAACGGATACAGATTGACGACGACAAGGTCGATCGGGCCAATATCATGCGCCGCCATCGCGGCGACGTGCTCGGGGTTGTCGCGGACCGCCAGCAGGCCTCCGTGAACCTTCGGGTGCAGCGTCTTGACACGCCCGTCCATCATTTCGGGAAAACTGGTAAGATCGTCGATGTCGCGCACCGCCAGGCCGGCATCACGCAGCGCCTTCGCTGTGCCGCCCGTCGACACCAGCTCGACGCCGTGCGCGGCAAGGCTCTGCCCAAGCGCGACCAGTCCGGTCTTGTCGGACACTGACAGCAATGCCCTGGTAATCTTGATATCGGTCATTCTATCCCGCTCGTTTCAAAAGCCAGCTGACGCTTGCGCCGCCGGCGGGCGCTTCACCCGAAATAACGAATTGCTGGGTTCCGCGCGGCCGTCCGTTGCCGTCGATCCACACGCTGTCCTCTATACTCAGCGAGCCGCCGCGACACCGGAATTGCCACAGCGGCCCGTGGTCGATACGCAAAAGAGCCGCCTGTCCGTCTGCGGTCGCCGTGACTTCGACGCCGGGCGCCAGGTGGAAACGGATTGCAAATTCGGCGCTTGTCGACTTGCGCCTTCGTGGTGCCGGCAACAGTGCGTCTTCGCCGCGCAACTCGCGCCCGTTTGCCGACAGCGCCAGCATGCGCTTGTGAACGACGCCGAAGCGCCGGGCATAGCCGTCATGGCTGGCTTCAATCCTGCTTCCGCCTTCCAGCTCCTGCCGGTCGAGCTCAACCGCGCGCACACCAGCGCCCAAAGTGCCGTCCTCGTGGATTGCCGTAGAATTGCTGTCGCCTACGCACAGCGTTGAATGGGCGGCAGTCGTCCTGAGTCCGCTCGCAAGCTCTTTCGGCACCGCGCTGCCGCCGCGCGCACCGCCGCAATTGACGATGAGGCGCTGTTCCCCATCGGACAGCTCGAAGGCCAGCGTCGACGCACAACCGCCGCCGCCGATGCGGCTGGCGGGCGGAGGAGCGGCATCCATGACGACGACCGTCGAACCGCTCTGCATCCGTTGATATCCCCAGTCGCGCGCCTGGCGCAGCGGACGCGTGCGAATGCCGCTCGCCCCCACGACCTGCGCGATCGTTTCGGCGGAAACCGGACCCGATCCCTGCCAGCTCGACAAGGCGCCGTCACCCAGCGTCACGCCGTGCAACGCCGCAACCGCGCGCGACTGAAGGCTCGCGATGAACTCAGGCAACTCCTGCCGCCGCGCATCGTAAACCTGCGCCAGCATCGCCAGCAGCACAATCATTTCGGCCTGATCGATTGGCGAGCGGCTGACAACGCCGCCGTCGTCGCTGAACCCCGACAGGAACGCGCGCTGCAACCCGGCCTCGCCAAAGGTGCGCCGCGGATCGCCCCCCGGCACCAACAGCCCCGCCGCGACGACTCCTGCCCATGCCGCGACCCGCGCCGTTCCCTGCGGCGCACGGTCTGCGCCCCGGTCGAGATGACGGGCACCGCGTGCCAGCGCGTTTAGAACCGACGACCGATAGACAAGGTCGCCCGACGACAGGATCAACGGCGCATAGGCGGCCCAGAACAGTGTCCTCCATCCGACCAGGTCGGCGCGCCAGCCGGCGTCGCTGACCGCCTCGCCGTGACGCGCGAGCCATGCCCGCATCAGCCGTTCGGCGGTGGGGGCACAATCGACCCGCGTTCCCGCCGCCGACAGATCACGCAGCCAGGCAAATTTCTGGAGGTGATCCGAAAACCCGATCGACAATCCTTCATCGCCGAATGTTGTCGCATCGAGGGCAATGCTTTCGCCGCGCCACCGCATCGTCCCCGCAAGCAGCCATTGTCCACTCTGTCGGCTTCCGGGCATCGGGTCTTGCGGAACCGCCAGCAGCTTCAGCGGATAGCGACCCTTCAGCCGCATGGCGTGCAGCGGCGTTCGCCACGTCAGTCGATAAAAATGATTGGCGACGCGCTCACCGAGCGAAAGCCCCTTGTCACCGACGCGAACGAGCCGCTTGCCGATCTCGATCTGCCCCGTGTCCTCGTCCACGTCTGCGTCACTCGCCCCGGAGTGCGCGGATGTTGTCAGCGTAGGCGGGCTGGCCACCCTGGAACGTCGCTGTTCCTGCGACCAGCGTGTCCGCTCCCGCCGCGATGATGCGCGGTGCCGTCTGGCGCGTAACACCGCCGTCGACCTCCAGTGCGATATCACGCCCGGTCTTTTCGATCATCTTCCGGATCGCCTCGATCTTTTTTAACTGGCTTTCGATGAAGCTCTGCCCGCCGAAACCGGGATTGACGCTCATCACCAGCACCAGGTCGATCTCGTCGATCAGATAGTCGAGCATCTTGGCCGGCGTCGCAGGATTGAGCGACACGCCCGCTTTCTTGCCGAGCCCCTTTATCCTTTGCACCGTGCGGTGCGCGTGCGGCCCGGCCTCGGGGTGAAACGTGATGATGTCTGCACCCGCCTCTGCAAAAGCGTCCAGAAACGGATCGACCGGCGCGATCATCAGGTGGACGTCGAACACTTTCGAAGTGTGCGGACGCAAGGCTTTCACGACTGCGGGACCCATCGTGATATTGGGAACGAAATGCCCGTCCATCACGTCGACGTGAATCCAGTCGCAGCCGGCTTCATCGATTGCGCGCACTTCTTCGCCGAGACGCGCGAAATCCGCGCTGAGAATCGATGGGGCGATGCGGATGGGGCTGGTCATGGAGTCGCCGCTCGCCTTAGCGGTGACCCCCAAATGCGGCAAGGCGACGTCAGCCCTGTTTCAATCGCGCAACGAAAAAACCGTCAAGGCCGGGGCGCGGCAGGATGCGGACGTGACCCTCGCTGTCGGGACACAGGTTATCGGGCAGTTCATCGGGCACGACCGGGTCGGTTGCAAAGCCGCCGTTCGCGACGACAGTCTCGCCTTCCTCCCGCTCCAGTGAGCACGTGGCATAGATGAGCCGCCCGCCCGGCTTGAGCCAACCCATCGCCCGCTGAAGCATCCTGGTTTGCAGGGACGCGAGCGCCGCAATGTCGCTTGCGCCAATGCGGTGAAGCACGTCGGGGTGGCGCGCAAACGTACCCGTGGCTGTACAGGGCGCATCCAGCAGGATCGCGTCAACCGGCGCGCTCGGCTTCCAGTCGAGAATGTCCGCCTGCACGATTTCCGCCGCGAGGCATGTCCGCAACAGATTCTCGCGCAGCCGCTCGATACGTTTCGCGTGATTGTCGACGGCGGTCACTTTCCAGCCGTTTGCGACAAGCTGCATCGTCTTGCCGCCCGGGGCGGCGCACAGGTCAAGCGCG
>JANMKS010000109.1:0-1537 GCA_031372155.1 Sphingomonas sp. | reverse complement strand
GCATGCAAAGCTTTGCGGCGACCGCCCTGTCGAACGAACGTGTTCGCGCACTCGATCCCGGACTTGCACCGCACCTTGCTGTGCGGCTGCTGGACCGGCCCGGCATGAAGGTAACGACGACGATCGATGCCGACTTGCAGTCGCTTGCCGCGCACGCGCTGAGGCGACAGCTTCAAGGACTCGGGAGCGCGCGCGCCCGCGACGGCGCGCTTGTCGTCCTCGACAATGCGACCGGTGACGTACTCGCCTATGTCGGCGGTGTCGGCCTCGGGTCGACCGCCGCTGCGGTCGATGGCGCCAGTGCCTATCGCCAGGCCGGTTCGACCCTAAAGCCGTTTCTTTATGCGCAGGTGATCGAAAAGGGGTGGCTGACTGCCGCCTCGATCCTCGACGATTCGCCCGTGCAACTCGATACGGCATCGGGCCTGTACGTACCCCAGAACTACGATCGCAGCTTCAGGGGCCCGGTAAGCGTGCGTTCGGCATTGGCCGGCTCATTGAACGTACCCGCCGTCCGGACGCTGTTGCTGGACGGCGTCGCATCATTCCGCGACCGCTTATGGGACACGGGATATCGCGGTCTGACCGAGGACGGTCAATATTATGGGTTCTCGCTTGCGCTGGGATCGGCGGAAGTCACCCTGCTCGAACAGGCGAACGCCTATCGCAGTCTCGCCAACGGCGGACGTTTCGGGCCGTTCAGATTGCGCGTCGAGGATCCGCGCGCCACTTTCAAACCTGTCGTCAGCTCCCAATCTGCATGGATCGTGTCGGACATCATGGCAGACCCGTCGGCGCGCGCGGGAACGTTCGGCGTCGATAGCGCTTTGCGCTTGCCATTCTGGGCGGCGGTGAAGACCGGTACTTCGAAAGCGATGCGCGACAATTGGTGCGTCGGTTTTACCGACCGCTTCACGGTGGCGGTCTGGGTCGGCAACCTTGAAGGTGATTCGATGAAAGCGGTGTCAGGCACAAGTGGTGCCGCGCCGGTCTGGCGTGACGTCATGCTGGCGCTGCACCGCGAACGGCCGGGGCGAGCACCGCCGCGCCCGCCTGGCATCGAAGCGCGGCAGATTACTTTTGCCGCGAATGTCGAACCGCCGCGCTCGGACTGGTTCCTCGCCGGGACCGGTCAATCACTGCTTGCAACGGCACCGCCCCGCGCTCGACGTCCACGCATCACGAATCCCGTTTCGGGCAGCGTCTATGCCATCGATCCCGACATCCCGATTGGTCGCCAGCGACTCGGCATCGCCGTAGCCGGAGCGGTCGGCGGTCACCGCCTGGTGCTCGATCGCACGGATCTCGGTGCTGCGGATGCCCGCCCGCAAGTCCTTGCCGGACCGGGTCGGCACCAACTTGCCCTGCTCGACCCCGGCGGCCGGACGATCGACCAGATTCGCTTCACGGTGCGCTGATCGGGCGCTAGCAGGAGGAATGTCGCGTCGCATTGCCCGCCGCCCTCGTTCCGCGATGCGCCAGTTCCTGCGGTCGGAAGCTGCGGGCGGTATCCTGTTGATGGTTGCGGCGGCGCTCG
>JANMKS010000052.1:0-7722 GCA_031372155.1 Sphingomonas sp. | reverse complement strand
TCCAGGCAGCGCTCTTGGCGGCAAGGCTGTCGCGCAGGACGTCGACGGCGCCAAGCAATTGCCGATGCACCGCGACCATTGCGGCAACGTGAAGCGCGGTTGGAAAGCTGTCGTTGGATGATTGCGACATATTGACGTGGTCGTTGGGGTGCACCGGAGATTTTCCGCCCCGCTTCCCGGCGAGCGCTTCATTCGCGAGTCCTGCGATGACCTCGTTTACGTTCATATTGCTCTGCGTGCCCGACCCTGTTTGCCAGATCACGAGCGGAAATTGATCGTCATGCTTGCCCGCCACGACGTCGGCAGCCGCCACGTCGATCGCGCTTGCCAGCTTTTCATCAAGTCCGTGCAACCGGTTCACCCGTGCTGCGGCCTGCTTCACGATGGCAAGCCCGTGGACGATCCCGAGCGGCATCTGTTCGCGCGAGCCGAAAGGAAAATTCTCGATGGAGCGTTGGGTCTGCGCGCCCCAATAGGCATCGGCCGACACCTCGATAGGCCCAAAGCTGTCGGTTTCGGTACGCGTCGTCATTTTGGTCCTCGTGCGCGCTTGCCTGGCGCCTATTTCTTGCGTTTGAAATCCACCGCGACCACGTTCGACCCGTCTTCCTGGGCGGCAGCGGTCGCGGCGTCGTTGCCCGCTTCCTCATGGGGCGCAGGGGCTTCGACCTCGCCCGCCACCTGGAACTGCAAGGCGAAATTCACCGCCGGGTCGACAAAGCCCGTGATCGAAGAAAACGGCACGAACAATTTTGCGGGGATCGCGTTAAAGGTGAGTCCGACTTCGAACGCATCATCGTGCACCTTCAAATCCCAGAACTTGTTCTGCAGCACGATTGTCATCTCATCGGGAAAACGTGCCGTCAGATGCTGGGGGATGTCGACACCTGGTGCACCCGTCTTGAACGTGATGTAAAAGTGATGCGCGCCCGGCAGCATCTCGTTGTGCGGAATTTGGCCCAGCACGCGCCCGACAACAGCGCGCAACGCTTCCTGGACGATTTCGTCATAGGGAATCAGGCTGTCTGGAGGCGTCTCGGTCATGCGCCTCAACTGAACGCGCCGCGCCGGGCGGTCAAGACGCGTTGCGTGCGCCGACGTTGCAGCTATAGGCACCCATCATGCGGCGCGGCACGGTTCATCGCACGACGAACGAAACGTCGATTTCGGTCGAGGTCGATCTCGACGGTAGCGGCGTATACGCGGTCTCGACCGGGATCGGTTTCCTCGATCACATGCTCGAACAGCTTTCGCGGCACTCGCTCATCGACCTTAAGGTGAATGCCAAGGGCGATCTGCACATCGACCAGCATCACACGACCGAGGACACCGGGCTTGCCATCGGAGAGGCGATTGCAAAAGCGCTTGGCGAGAAGCGCGGGATTGTCCGCTATGGATCGGCCCATGCGCCGATGGACGAAACGCTGACGCGGGTGGCGCTCGACATTTCGGGTCGGCCGCACTTCTTGTGGAACGTCTCGTTTACACAGGCCAGGCTGGGTGAATGGGATACCGAGTTGATCGAGCACTGGTTCCAATCGTTCGCGCAGACGGCCGGGCTGACGCTGCACGTCGAATGCCTTTACGGGCAAAATAATCACCATATCGTAGAGAGTTGCTACAAAGCGCTGGCGAGGGCGCTGCGTCAGGCGGTGGAGATCGACCCGCGCAAGGCGGACGCCATTCCCTCGACAAAAGGCGTCTTGTGATTGCGCTCATCGATTACGGTGCCGGAAATCTTCAGTCGGTTCGCAACGCACTGAAAGCGGCAGGTGCAACCGATGTCGCGGTCACGAACAATGCCGATGAGGTGCAGAAGGCAGATCGGATCGTCTTGCCGGGTGTCGGCGCTTTCGCCCATTGCATGACAGCGCTGTCAGCACTTCCGAAGATGGTGGATACACTCAATGAGGCCGTCCTTACCGACCGCAAGCCGTTTCTGGGCGTGTGCGTGGGCATGCAGTTGATGGCGGACGCCGGGGAGGAGCACGGGATCACGCCCGGGCTGGGCTGGATCGGGGGAAGGGTGACGCCGATTGCCCCGAAGTCGGACCTGAAAGTCCCTCACATGGGCTGGAACGACGTGATGCCGACGCGCGCGCACCCGGTTGTCACGGCGGGTGAGGCGTATTTCCTGCACGGCTATGCCTTTGAAGCCGAAGACGCAGACGATGTCCTTGCAATGACCGATCACGGCGGACCCAGAGTTGCGGCGATCGCCCGCGACAACATGATCGGCGTGCAGTTTCACCCTGAAAAGAGCCAGAAATACGGGCTCGCGCTGCTCGAACGGTTCCTGACATGGGGCTGATCGTCTTCCCGGCGATCGACCTGAAGGACGGACAGGTTGTGCGCCTGGCCGAAGGCGATATGGATCGCGCCACGGTTTATGGGGACGACCCGAGCGCGCAAGCGATGCTGTTCGCGGAGGCCGGAGCCGGACATTTGCATGTCGTCGACCTGGACGGAGCATTTGCAGGCAAGGCAGTGAACGCCGATGCGGTGGCGGGCATCGTGCAGGTGTTTCCGGGGCATGTGCAGGTCGGTGGCGGCATCCGGACGATGGCGGCAGTCGACGGATGGTTCGAGCGCGGCGTGGCGCGGATTATCATTGGCACGGCGGCGCTGACCGATCCGGAGCTTGTGCGCGAAGCAGCGCGCGCCTTCCCCGGCGGCGTGGTCGTCGGTGTCGATGCGCGCGACGGATTGATCGCCACGCAGGGATGGGCAGAGGTGTCCGACGTGTCGGTCGTCGACATGGGTCGCCGGTTCGAGGACGCGGGTGTCGCCGCCCTGCTGTTCACCGATGTCGGTCGCGACGGGATGCTGACGGGATGCAATGTCGAGGCCACGGTCGATCTGGCCCGCGCCGTCGAGATTCCCGTCATCGCGTCGGGCGGCGTCAAGAATATCGGCGACATCCGGATGTTGGCGATCCATGCCAAGGACGGGATCGAAGGCGTTATCACGGGGCGTGCGCTCTACGACGGGCGACTGGACCTGGCGACGGCGCTGGCTGTGGCGGCGGCTTGACCGTCCGCATTCGTGTCATCCCCTGCCTCGATGTGGCGAACGGGCGGGTCGTGAAGGGCGTGAACTTTGTCGATCTGCGCGATGCGGGCGATCCGGTCGAGGCCGCGCGAGCGTATGACGCGGCGGGCGCGGACGAGCTCTGCTTCCTTGACATCGGGGCGAGTCACGAAGGGCGAGACACGATCATCGACGTCGTTCGCCGGACGGCAGAGGTGTGCTTCATGCCGTTGACGGTCGGGGGCGGGGTCCGGAGTGCCGACGATGCCCGCGCGCTGTTGCTGGCGGGGACAGACAAGGTTGCCGTCAATTCGGCTGCGGTCGCCCGACCCCAACTGGTGGCGGAGATCGCCGACAGGTTCGGCAGCCAGTGTGTCGTGGGGTCGGTCGATGCACGGCGCGTGGGCCCGCGTTGGGAAGTGTTCACGCATGGAGGACGCACCGCGACGGGGATCGATGCGGTCGCGCACGCCGTCCGGCTGGCAGACCTGGGGGCAGGAGAATTGCTCGTAACGTCGATGGAGCGCGACGGTACGCGTGACGGGTACGACCTGGAATTGACCCGCACGATTGCGGACGCTGTTGGAGTGCCCGTAATCGCCAGCGGTGGCGTCGGGACGCTCCGTCATCTGGTCGAGGGCGTCGAGCGTGGCGGGGCAAGCGCGGTTCTTGCGGCCTCGATTTTTCATTTCGGCGAGGCCACAATCATGCAGGCGCACAAAGCTTTGGCCGCCGCCGGATTTCCCGTTCGCGCACACGACTGCGCTTGACGCGAAGGGCAAGGCGCAGCTTAACCGCACCATGACCGACACACTTCGCCAACTCGAAGCCACGATAGCCGAGCGACGCGCCGCCGACCCCGCGTCGTCGTACGTGGCAAAGCTGAATGCAGGCGGAGTCGCGCTGATGGCGCGCAAACTTGGCGAGGAGGCGGTCGAAACGGTGGTCGCCGCGCTGTCCGGTGACGAAGCCGAACTGACCGACGAGGCCGCCGATCTGATCTTTCACCTGCTCGTCCTGTTGCAGGCGCGCGGCGTGACGCTGTCCGACGTCGAGCGCGAACTGATGCGCCGCGAAGGCGTTTCAGGAATTGCCGAGAAAGCCGCGCGGAGCTGACCCATGCCGATCGATGCGACCCAAAACTATGACGACAGCAATGTCTTCGCCCGCATCCTGCGCGGCGAAATCCCCAATCGCACGGTTTACGAAGACGAATTTGCGCTGGCCTTCCACGACATCGCGCCGCAGGCTCCTGTGCACATTCTGGTAATCCCGAAGGGTCCATACGTGTCGTGGGACGATTTCAGCGCGCGGGCGAGCGAGGCGGAGATTGTCGGCTACGTTCGTGCGGTCGGGCACGTCGCGCGTGAGGCTGGGCTTACGGCACCCGGATATCGCCTCCTCGCGAACACGGGGCTGCACGGGCATCAGGAAGTGCCACACCTCCACGTCCATATCTTTGGCGGACGCCAATTGGGTGCCATGCTGCCGCGCTAAAGGGATTGCGCGACGAGCATAAGCGGCTAGGTTCGCCAACAACGATAAGTCTTTAGGGGACCAGTATGATTTTCGGTCGCGTCAAGTCGCTCGACGCCATTCTACGCACCGCTGAGAAGAAGTCGCTCACACGCTCGCTCGGTGCGTTCCAGTTGACGATGCTCGGCATCGGTGCCGTCATCGGTACAGGTATTTTCGTCCTGACAGCAGAGGCCGCGCAGAAAGCCGGGCCGGGAATGATGCTGGCGTTCGTAATTGCGGGCATCGTCTGCGCGGTCGCCGCGCTGTGCTACGCCGAAATGGCCGCAATGGTCCCGGTTTCGGGATCGGCTTATACCTATAGCTATGCCGTGATGGGCGAACTGATCGCCTGGATGGTCGGGTGGGCGCTAATCCTGGAATATGCGGTCGCGGCCGGTGCGGTGTCGGTCGGCTGGTCGGGCTATGTCGTCGGATTGCTCGAAAATGCCTTGAGCATCGACATCCCCGACACTCTGGTGCGCGGCCCTTATGACGGTGGCATCGTCAACCTGCCTGCAATGGCGATCGCGGGGCTCGTCACCTGGTTGCTGGTCATCGGCACGCGGGAGAGCGCAACGGTCAATTCGGTGCTGGTCAGTATCAAGGTTGCCGCGCTGACCTTGTTCATCATCCTTGCGGTGCCGGTCATGAACATGGCCAATTTCGAGCCGTTCTCTCCGCTCGGCTTTGGCGGCGTGTCCGCAGCCGCTGCGTCGATCTTTTTTGCCTATGTCGGCTTCGACGCGGTTTCGACCGCCGCCGAGGAAACTAAGAACCCGCAGCGCAACATGCCGATCGGCCTGATCGGATCGCTCGCCATCTGCACGGTCTTCTACCTGCTCGTCGCGGCGGGTGTGATCGGGAGCGTCGGCGCGCAGCCGGTGTTTGGTGCCGACGGTGCCGCGCTTGCCCCCGGTAGCAAGGCGCTGGCCGACGCCTGTGCCGCAATCGCCGACCAGAAAGTGGTCTGTTCGAAGGAAGCGCTGGCATGGACGCTGCGCGAGATCGGATGGCCGCAAATCGGCAATCTTATCGGGCTTGCGGCGGGGCTCGCACTGCCTTCGGTCATCCTCATGATGATGTTCGGACAGACACGCATCTTCTTCGTGATGAGCCGTGACGGCCTGTTGCCGCAGGTGTTTTCGAAGATTCACCCGAAATACAACACGCCGCACGTCATCACGATCCTGACCGGCATATTCGTGGCGCTGTTCGCCGCGTTCTTCCCGGTCGGCAAGCTGGCGGACATTTCCAATTCGGGCACGCTGTTCGCATTTGCGGCGGTTTCGATTGCGGTGCTGGTGCTGCGCCGGACCGATCCCGACCGTCGCCGTCCGTTCCGGACTCCGGCGATCACGGTCACAGCACCGCTCGCAATCGCGGGCTGCGTTTATCTGTTCTGGAGCCTGGGCGTCGATACGAAATTGATGTTCGTCGGCTGGGCCGCCATCGGACTCGTCGTTTACTTCGTCTATAGCCGTAGCCGCAGTCACGTCGGCCTTGGCCTTGATGAAGTGCACGAACTCGACGCCGACATTCCGCCGACATCAGTTCCGCCGATCGCTTAAGCCAGCCGCGCGTCCACCAGCGCCCTGAGGTCCGCCTCGGGGCGCGGGCCGTAGTGACCGATGACTTCGGCGGCGCAGACCGCGCCCATGACAAGGCTGTCATGCAGCGAACGGCCCTCTGCCTGTCCGCTGAGGAAACCCGCCGCGAACAAGTCGCCTGCGCCCGTAGTGTCGACGACTTTGGCGACCGGTTCGGCGGCAACGCGGGCGTGATCGCCGCCCGAATGTGCCTCTGCACCCTCTGCGCCATGTGTCACGACCAGTGTCGGCACTTTGGCGGACAGCGCCGTCACGGCGGAAGCGACGTCGACCGATCCCATCAGCGCGTGAACCTCGCCGTCATTGGCAAACAGGATGTCGATCAGCCCGTCGTCGATAAGCGTGCGGAAATCGTCACCGTGGCGCGAGATGCAGAACGCGTCGGACAGCGTGAACGCGACCTTGCGACCCGCGCCGCGCGCCATCTCGATCGCCGCGCGCATCGCCGCGCGTGGCTCTTCTGGATCCCACAGATATCCCTCGAGATAAAGAATTGCAGAATTGGCGATGAGGTCGGCATCGATGGCTGCAGCGGGCAGAAACTGCGACGCACCGAGGAAGGTGTTCATCGTGCGCTGTCCATCGGGCGTAACAAGGATCAGGCAGCGCGCCGTTGCCGGATCGGCACCGCGCGGCGGCGTGTCGAAGCGGACGCCGATGGCACGGATGTCGTGCGCGAAGACATCGCCGAGCTGGTCGCTCGCCACCTGTCCCACGAAGGCGCATTTGCGCCCGAGTGCCGCGAGCCCGGCGATCGTGTTCGCCGCCGACCCGCCGCTGATTTCTCGTCCCGGTCCCATTCGCCCATAGAGTTCGGCCGCGCGCGCATCGTCGATCAACTGCATCGATCCGCGCGACAGGCTTTCCGACACGATGAAGTCCTCGGTCGCGCTTGCGATCACATCGACGATGGCGTTGCCGATGGCGGTGACGTCGTATTGGGCGTTCATCGATGATCCTTGCTGGTTTTGCGCCGCGTAGCCTTGGCACCGGTTGACCGCAAGCGGTGCGCTTGCCAATCAAGCGCGATGCAGCGTCTCTTTGCCTTTGGCCTTTTGGCCGCTCTCTCCGCCTGTGCGACCACACCGCCGCCGCGTCCGCAGGCGGTGCCAACGCGCAGTGTTCCGATGCGCCCCGTCGGGCTGGAACGGGTGCTCGGCGCGGATGCACGCGCGCTGACGGGGCTGTTCGGAGCACCGGATCAGGACGTGCGCGAGGCGGGGGCACGGCGGCTCCAGTTCGCGGGGCCGTTCTGTATCCTCGACACATATCTGTATCCGCCGGGCGGGAGCAGCGAACCCGTGGTCAGCTATGTCGATGCGCGCCAGCCCGATGGCAGGGACATCGACCGTGCGTCATGCGTCGCCGCGCTCGTCCGGCGCAAGGAGGCGCGATAGCGCCCATGCGGCGGCTTCGGCCACCACGGCGTCGGGATCGGCGGTGAGGGTCTGCAATTGCGCGAGCAGGCGCGGCTCGCCGCTGTTGCCGGCCGCGATGCAGGCGTTGCGGACCATCCGGTCGCGGCCGATGCGCTTGATCGGAGACCCTGCAAACACCTGGCGGAAAC
>JANMKS010000481.1:0-7184 GCA_031372155.1 Sphingomonas sp. | reverse complement strand
TACATTGCGGCAAGGGTGGGAAAGCTTCGTCGGTGCCGGGGCAATCCCGATGCGGCACGGGCTGACGCTGGGCGAGCTTGGGCAATGGTTCATCGATACGCTCAGGCTCGACGTGGAGTATCGCGTGATAGAGATGGATGGGTGGCAGCCCGATGACGGGCCCGGCTTCGGCTGGCCCGTGGACCGCTTGTGGATCAACCCCAGTCCCAATGCGCCTAATCTCAACATGGCGCGTGCCTATGCCGGGACCGTCATGCTTGAAGGAACCACGTTGTCCGAAGGGCGCGGGACGACGCGGCCGCTCGAACTGTTCGGTGCGCCCGACATCGATGCGCGTCGTGTGCTTTCGGCGATGCGGGCCATCGCGCCCGGCTGGCTTCACGGCTGCGCGCTTCGCGACGTCTGGTTTGAACCGACCTTTCACAAGCACGTGGGACAATTGTGCAACGGACTGCACATTCACGCCGAGGGTACCGCTTACAAACATGAACGGTTCAAGCCGTGGCGACTGCAGGCACTCGCGTTCAAGGCGATCCGGACGTGCTACCCGGACTATCCGTTGTGGCGAGACTTTGCTTACGAATATGAAACGGGGAAATTGCCTATCGATGTCATCAACGGGGGGCCGCTGCTGCGCGAATGGGTCGACGACCCGGCGGCAGGTCCTGCCGATCTCGAGGCGCTGACCGCTGTCGATGAACATGGCTGGATGATCGAGCGCGAGACGTATCTCCGATATTGAGCGGCCGCGTTAACAAGTGCTGCGTCTTCCCTAACGACGCGTACACCGGGTCTTTACGCGCTTCGGTATAAGTCCGGCGAACATAAGGCGTGCGAAACGTGCGCTTACGCAGGAATTAGGGACCGGCATGATCGGACAAGCACTACAGGCGGCTACCACGCGCGACACGGCGGATGCGCTGCTTGCGCTCGTCCGGGCCGACGGCTCGGGCACCCACAGCCACTTGGTGTCGGAAGCGCTGTCGCACGGCCCGGAGGCGGCACGCAATGTTGCCGATGTCGTGCATCTGCTGTGTCTGCTTCATGGCAGGCATCCCGGCGTTGTCGACCATGCCGCCGTTCGCGCAAGTGACCCGGCTTTCCGCGATTTCCTGGTGAATGCGGCACGCGCGTTCGATGTCGAACGTGCGCTTCTTACCAAGCTCGTCGTTGCGGTCGGCCCATTGCCGAGCACGCCCGGGCAGGCTGAAACGGAAACCGCCGTCCTTGCCCAGAATCACGCGCTCGATATGCTCGCTCAATCTGAACGGGCAGGATGTGCCACCGGGGCCGCGCTTGTGGTGCTTGCCGATTGGGGGGCTGTCCGGCGCGTGCTTGACGTTGCTTCGCACCGGCTTTCACTCGAAGCCCCGCCGTCCCTGCTCCCCGACGAGAATGCAATCGCGGCTGTGCTGCGTTCAGCAGACTCTTCGCCCGGGGCAGAGCGGGCGATGCTTTTTGGCGCGCAGCAGGTTCTTGCCCAGCACCGTGGGCTGTGGGATTTGCTCGAAGCCCGGGCAATCGCGCGCAGTAACTACTAAGCGCTTGCCCCCGTTGCTGCGGGTCGCCTAACGCGTTGACGTTAACGTCAAAGGCGCGCGAGCATGAAATTTACCGGTACTTCGGATTATGTGGCAACCGACGATTTGAAGGTCGCCGTCAATGCGGCCGTGACGCTTCGTCGTCCGCTGCTGGTCAAGGGCGAACCCGGCACCGGCAAGACGGTGCTCGCGCACGAGATCGCCAAGGCGGCGGGTGCCCCTTTGATCGAATGGCACGTAAAATCGACGACCAAGGCCCATCAGGGACTGTATGAGTATGACGCGGTTGCACGCCTGCGTGATGGCCAGTTGGGCGACGAACGCGTTCACGACATCGGCAACTACATCCGCAAGGGCAAGCTGTGGGAGGCTTTTACATCGCCCGTCCTGCCCGTGCTGCTCATCGACGAGATCGACAAGGCGGATATCGAGTTTCCCAATGATCTGCTTCAGGAACTCGATCGCATGTCGTTCGACGTTTACGAAACGCACGAAACGATCACGGCCGTCGAACGTCCGATCGTCGTCATCACCTCAAACAACGAAAAGGAGTTGCCCGACGCATTCCTGCGCCGCTGCTTCTTTCACTATATCAAGTTTCCCGATCGCGAGACGATGCAGGCGATCGTCGACGTGCATTTCCCAGGCATCCAGAAAATACTGGTCACCAAGGCGATGGACATATTTTACGACGTCCGCGAAGTTCCGGGACTGAAGAAAAAGCCGAGCACGAGCGAATTGCTCGATTGGCTGAAGTTGCTGCTTTCCGAAGATATGCCGCTCGACGTCCTGCAATCACGCGACCCGACGAAGGCAATACCGCCGCTGCACGGTGCCCTGTTGAAGAACGAGCAGGACGTAATGCTGTTCGAACGCCTGGCCTTTATGGCGCGGCGACAGGGTGCCAAGGCCTAGTCGAGGCGGTAGGCGATCTCGTAATCGCCCCATCGGCGGCCGCGGATGACGATCGGTACATAGACATTGCGGACGACGTGGAACGATCCATCGTCGTTCTCTCTGCGGTAAACGGCAAGATGAAACGGTTTCGTGCTTGCCTTTGCCAACTGGTCTGTTTCGTCGAGGAAGATGCGGCGATTGCGGCAATGAGCCGCGTCGTGCGCGGGATCGCCGATGGGTGTGCGGCTGTATTTCGTCGTATGTGTCGGCAGATAGCCGTTCACGTCGGTGCAGGCGCTCGATATGATAAGCGGATCTTGCGCAACGATGTGATCGAGACGAGGCCGCCATATTTTGTCGGCGTACGCATTGAACCGGGTTTCGAATTGCTGGGGATTGGAACCGGCGACCAGGCGGTAATCGAAGTCGAACAGCTCATCGAGGTCGAGTTCGCCGTTGGCAAGAGCCGCTTCTGTGGCTTCGGTGAACTCGGCGCACTTTGATATGGCGATATCGACAAAGCGGCGATCGGCCGTCGCGTAACCGCTGTGCACGATCGTGTCGAACATGACGTTGGCTTGTCCTTCAAGCGTGGTCATGCCGGCACGTGCGGCGTGAAGGCGGTCGCTGTTGGACTGCGCGGCGTGGGTAAAGTTGCCCAGTTCGTCAGTGACCCGGCATACGCTGTCGTGGATCAGACTTGTCGATCGGGCAATATCTTCGGTCTGGCCATCCACCTGATCGACCAGGTGAATGACCTCGGCCACGGTGTCGTTTATGCGGGCAAAACCGGCTTCGGCATCGCGGCCACGTGCCATACCCTTTTGAATTTCGAGTACGAAGCTTTCGCCTTCGCTGCTGAGCGAGTCCATCGTCCGACCGATCTCTTCGGTGGCAAGGCGGGTGTCGCGCGCGAGCTTTTTGACTTCGGTCGCAACCACGGCGAACGTGCGGCCTGCATCGCCCGCCTTTTCGGCCTCGATCGCAGCGTTCAGCGCGAGCATGTTCGTCGTTCGGGCGATGCGGTCGATAGTATGTGTCGTGCGCTTCACCTGTTCCATCGCGCTTGCAAAGCTCGTGATCTGCGTTCCCAGGCGCGCGACGAGCTGAGTCAGGCCGGCGAAATCGTTGATCGACGCAGCGATGATGCCGGCGCCTTCCTTCAGGCGACCTCGGGCATTGTCCGAAAGCAGGCGTGCTTCGTCGGTCGCGTCGCTGACCTGGCGCTGATCGGTTTCCAGGCTGGCCATGACCGCCTGCAGTTCGTTGAGAACCGCGACCTGGTCCACAATGCTGCTCGCGACCGACTGCACCTTGCCCGCTGCATCCGAGCATCCTGTGGCGAGTTCGCCGCACTGGCGCGCCGCTTGGTCAAGCATGTTCGGGTCGGCGGCTTCGATACGAGACTGGTGCATTGTTCGGCCCTGATAATATGGGACGATCGCTAACCCGAACAGGTTGATTTGGCGTTAACCACCGCCGCGCTTGTCGTAAACGTCAACGGTCGGCATAGCATGAAAATGCTCCTGAACTTCCTTGAAGAGCTCCGGTTGGCTGGTATTCCGGCCAGCCTGAAAGAGCATTTGGTATTGCTCGAAGCACTCGACCGCGAGGTGATCGAGCGTAACCCGGAGGAGTTCTATTACCTCGCGCGCGCCGTCTATGTGAAAGACGAAGGCCTGATCGACCGCTTCGATCAGGTGTTCGCGAAAGTCTTCAAAGGCGTCGCCACGACTTTCGGCGAGCAGGAGGCAGACATTCCCGCAGAGTGGCTGCGCGCCATCGCCGAGAAATTCCTGACCCCCGAAGAGATGGCCGAGATCGAGAAGCTCGGATCGTGGGAAGAGATCATGGAGACGCTGCAAAAGCGGCTCGACGAGCAGAAGGAGCGGCACCAGGGCGGCAACAAGTGGATCGGCACCGGCGGAACCTCGCCCTATGGCAACAGCGGCTACAACCCGGAAGGTGTCCGCATCGGCGGAGAGGGCAAGCACGGCCGCGCGCTGAAAGTCTGGGACAAGCGCGAATTCCGCAATCTCGATTCCACAAAGGAGTTAGGCACCCGCAACATCAAGATCGCGTTGCGCAGACTGCGTCGCTTTGCTCGGGAGGGGGCTGCTGACGAACTCGACCTCGACGCGACCGTCAGCGGAACGGCGCGACAGGGTTGGCTCGACATCCACATGCGTGCCGAGCGCCACAATGCGGTCAAGCTGTTGCTGTTCCTCGACGTCGGGGGGTCCATGGATCCGCACATCAAGCTGTGCGAGGAACTGTTCAGCGCGGCGACGTCGGAGTTCAAGAACCTTGAGTTCTTTTACTTTCACAATTGCCCGTACGAAGGTGTCTGGAAGGACAACACGCGGCGCTTTACCGAGCGCACTCCCACTTGGGACGTGCTGCACAAATACGGACACGACTATAAGCTCATCTTTGTCGGTGACGCTTCGATGTCGCCTTACGAAATCAGCCACCCCGGCGGGTCGGTCGAACACTTTAACGAGGAGTCGGGCACCGCCTGGATGCATCGCCTGACGACGACCTATCCGGCCGCGGCATGGCTCAATCCCGTACCTGAAGCCCATTGGGGATATTCGCAGTCGATCGCATTGATGCGCGAATTAATGGGCAGCCGAATGTATCCACTGACCCTTGGCGGTCTCGACGATGCGATGCGTGGACTGACCCGGAAAAACTAAAGTATCAGGCGTCCATGCTGCATTGCTGGGCACGACGGGTAAAGCTGTCGGCCAATTGCAGGCGACGCTCCCGCGCAGCGGCCGTTACGGCTCTTGATGCGGCGGACGCTTCTTCGGCCGCCCTGCGCGCGTAGTAACGCATGTTCGATTCCATATCCGGACCCCCGCCCGAGTTTCACCTGCGACAAGTGGTGAAGCATGAAGGTTAACAAAATGTAAACGGGACGCAATCCCCAATTGACCGGCTTGTTGTGCGGCCATAGGCAAAACGCGACGCTCCGGTAGCTCAGCAGGACAGAGCAACGGTTTCCTAAACCGCAGGTCGGGAGTTCGAGTCTCTCCCGGAGCACCAGTTGCGGCCGATGGCGCTCAGACCCAGCGCCGCCAGCGCGCCACGAATAGCGAGGCGACGGCAACCGCGAGGAGACCGCCGGTCACTATTTCAAAACCGGCCAGTCCCGTCTTGAAGATCGCCAGCTCGAAATTCATGCCCAGCAATCCCGCGACTGCTGCGCAAAAACCGATGACTGCGGTCAGGAAAGTGAGTGCCTTCACCAAATCATTGGTCTGCTGTGTTGTCATGGAAGTGAACAGTTCGAAACTGCCGACCACGACGTCACGTGTCCGTTCGACCTCGTCGATCGCGCGGTCGTAGCGCGTGGAGAGGCGGGCGAATGCGCGCGTGGCCGCCTCGTCGAAGTTGAGCGAGAAGTCCGGACGCGAGAAGCCATAGAAAATCGGCCGTTGCGCCGCCAGTTGCGCGCGAAGTCCGGACACCCGCACCCGGATGGCGACGATTCTGTCGAGCACTTCGCGCTGCGTGCCGTCCGCCAGTATCGATTCGTCGAGCGAGTCGACAGCGGACTCTATTTCGGCAACCTCGGCGAAATATCGCGTCAGGTGCCAGTCGAGGAGCGAGGCTGCTAGAAGCGCGGGACTGAGCGTCCCGATCTGTGTCTCGCCCTTGTCCTGGGCCTTGAATTCAGAAAGATATGCAATCGGTTCCTCGTGGATAGTCAGCAGGTAGCGCCCGCCGACCACGAAGCCGACTTGCGGGCCCGCTCGCTTTCCCCGGGCACCGGGCTTTTCCATGTCAACCGGCAAGTCCAGCGCAAAGGCGAAGCAGGAGGCGTAGTTGTCGAGATACCGGGGGCGGTCGCGGTCGATGACGCGCTCGATCGAACGAGCGGGAATGTCGAGCGCACGGGCAAGTTCGCCGGCTACTCCCGCAGCACTGTCCTGCACATCGATCCAGAGCAACTGATCGTCGGCGATGCGCCTGACATGCTCGGCGCTAAGCGCGATTTCCTTGTCGGAGCCATTCGCATCGTAAAGGAGAGCTGACCGCGTCACGCATCGCTGAACGCACGCGGGCCGTTTCGGGTCCGCAACTTTTGACCGGCGATAGTAAGGAAGGGCGCGCTGCCACTGCAACGCGCCCTTTTGCGAATACTGTCTTAGAACTTGAAGCGCCCGCTTACGCCGTAAAATGCTGGCGGGCTGGGATAGGCAGACAGTGTTCCCGACTGCGCGACACCCGGAAAGATGACCGGATTGAACTTGGGTTCGGTCAGATTGCGCCCCCAGACCGAAAGTTCAAAACCACTGCTAAGCGCCAGGGTTACGGAGGCGTTCAGCGTTTCCGGACTGGCCTTGTAAGGCAGGCCCTGCGCGATCACGAACGAACTGGCGTGGTCGTAATCGACATGGAATATCGCGCGAACGTCGTCGGTCAACACCTGCGTATAGGTCGTCCCGACCGCAACCGAAAACTCGGATATCCCACTCGGCCGAACGCCGGTCAGATTGGTGGGCTGAACCCCGTTGGTTGCAGGATTGAAGGCCGAGCCGCCGGTAAACAGGTCGTACTTGGGATCGAGATAGGTCAACGAAGCCGTGAAATTCAGGTTGGGGATCGGAGAGAGCGACGTGTCAAACTCCAGTCCCGTCGTGGACTGCTTCTCGGCATTACCAAGGACGAAGCCCGTACCCTGGAAGATGTTGCTCTGGAATCCCTTCAGGATTTGCTTGAAGACCGCGAGGTTGA
>JANMKS010000136.1:0-1685 GCA_031372155.1 Sphingomonas sp. | reverse complement strand
TCGCTCATCAGGTAGATGAAGCCCTTGCCCTCTTCGCCCAGGCAATTGGTCATCGGCACGCGCACGTCCTCGAAGAACAACTCGCTCGTGTCAGCCGCATCCATGCCGATCTTGTCGAGGTTGCGCCCACGCTTGAAGCCTTCACGGTCGGCCTCCACCAGAATGATCGACACGCCTTTCCACGCCGGCTGGACCTCGGTGTCGGTCTTTGCACAGACCAGGATCAGGTCGGCGTTCTGGCCGTTGGTGATATATGTCTTTGACCCGTTGATGACGTAGTGGTTGCCGTCCTTCTTTGCCGTCGTGCGAATGCCCTGAAGGTCGGAGCCGACGCCCGGCTCGGTCATCGCGATGGCGGTAATCGTCTCACCCGACACGAGCCGTGGCAGCCAGTGGCGCTTTTGTTCCTCCGACCCATAGCTGATCAGGTAATTGACGACGATGTCCGACTGGAGCGAGAAGCCCAGCGACGTGCCGCCGTAAGCGACCTCCTCGTCAATGATCGCGTTGTAGCCGAAGTCGAGGCCGAGCCCGCCATACTCTTCGGGGACGGTGGGGCACAGCATGCCGACCGCGCCCGCCTTCGGCCAGATTTCCTTTTCGATAATGCCCGCTTCGTCCCAGCGATCGATGTGCGGGACGACTTCGGCCTTTATGAACGCGCGCACGGTGTCGCGAAAAGCCTCATGATCCTCATTATAGGCGGTCCGCCCCGCAACATCCAAAGTCACACACTCTCTCCCGCTTTACGTTTGCGTAAACGTAGCGCGGGAAAGGTGCGTCGCGCAATGGCGGATCAGACGGCCTTGCCGCCGTTGGCTGTCATTCGGTCGATTACGCCCGGAAGCAGCGAAAGCGGAACGCCGCCGGTTTGCACCACAGCGTCGTTGAAGGCGGCGGCATCGAATCTGGCACCCAGCGTCTTGCGCGCCTTGTCGCGCAAGCCCACGATGACGTTGTGCCCCATTTTGTATCCGCACGCCTGCCCCGGCGAGACGCAATAGCGATCGGTTTCGCTGGTCATCGCATCGCGACCCTTGCCTGTTTCCTGGACAAGAAACGCGACCGACTGTTCGCGCGTCCAGCCCTTTGAGTGAAGCCCGGTATCGACCACGAGTCGGCAGGCGCGGAATTGTTGCGCCTGAAGATAGCCGATCCGTCCGAAGAGGTCGGTCCGGTACAGGCCGAATTCGTCCATCAACTGTTCGGCATAGAGCGCCCAGCCTTCGACGAACGCGTTGAAGCCCATCAACGAGGAGATGGTCGGAATTTCGGCATGATGTTCGGCCAGATACGCCCCTTGCCAGGCATGGCCGGGGATCGCTTCGTGCGCCGACAGTGTCGCGAGCTGGTATTTCGGCCACAAATTCGTCGTCTTCAGGTTGACGTAATAGGTCGCCGGACGCGCACCGTCGAGCGACGCGAAGTTCATGTAGCCGAGCGCCGCGCCATCCTGAATGTCGGGCGGCACGCGCTTCACGTCGACGGGTGCCTTCAGTGGCATGTGCGAAACCCGCGGCATTAGTGCGCGCGACGCCGCGATCTTGCCGCGAATGAAGTCGATGAGCTGTTCGCGTCCGGCGTCGGTATTGGGAAACAGGAATTCAGGGTTGCTGTTGAGCGCAACGACGCGTTCGCCGACGGTCCCCTTGGTCATTCCCTGCGACCGCAGGATGGCGTCTATC
>JANMKS010000419.1:0-2462 GCA_031372155.1 Sphingomonas sp. | reverse complement strand
ACGACCTTGCGCGGGTCCGCGATAACGCCCGCGATGGCGCTTGCCGCAACCACTTCGGGACTTGCAATATGCGTGCGTATACTTGGCCCCTGTCGCCCTTCGAAATTGCGATTTGTTGATGAGATGACGCGGCTTCCGGGCGCGAAGGATTCACCGCCCGCGTAAAAGCACATTGAACACCCGCTTTCGCGCCATTCGAACCCGGCGTTCAGGAAAACCCGGTCGATGCCTTCGGCTTCCGCCGCGCGCTTGACTGCCGACGAGCCGGGTACGACCAGCGCCTTCACTCCCCCCGACACCTGTCGACCGTCGACGATCTGGGCAGCCCGGCGGAGGTCGGAAAGCCGCGCATTGGTGCAACTGCCGATGAACGCGGCGTCGATTTTTAATCCCTCGACCGGCTGACCCGGCGCAAGGCCGATATAGTGCAGCGCCCGCGCAGGTGCATCGTCGGGCACGACACCGTCAATGCCGACGGCGTGCGCCGGGCTGGTCCCCCAAGTGACCATCGGCACGATTCGGGCGGCGTCGATCGTGATTTCGCGGTCAAAATGGGCGGTCGCATCGGAGTGAAGGCCACTCCACCAGCGCGCCTCGAAGGCCTCTGGCGCGTATCGCCTTCCTGCCAGATAAGAGAAAGTCTTGGCATCGGGGGCGATGATTGCGGTGACCGCCGCGAATTCGGTTGCCATGTTGCACAGCGTCATGCGCGCTTCGATATCGAGGGAGTCGACGGCCTCTCCGGCAAATTCGATCACGTGTCCGCCCCCTCCGTCGGCACCGTGATCTGCAAGCATGGTCAGCACCATGTCCTTTGCAGTCACGCCGACGGCCAGCTTGCCGGTGAAGCTCACGCGCATCGACGCGGGCCGTGACATCCGTAGGGTTCCCGTCACCATCGCATGTTCGGCTTCGCTCGATCCAATGCCCCACGCCAGCGCACCGAGTGCACCCTGAGTGCAGGTATGGCTGTCGGGGGCAACGAGCGTCAGGCCCGGCAGCACGATGCCAAGCTCGGGCGAAATGACGTGCGTGATCCCCTGGTCCGGGTCCTGCACGTCGAAAAGCGTTATCCCCGCGTCTCTGCATGCCGCGCGTGTCTCGGTTATGAATGCCTGCCCGCCCACCATCAACGTCGCGTCGCCCCGACCCGGCCTAGTGTCGACGATATGGTCCATGACCGCGAAGACCCGTGACGGGTCTGCTACGCGCCGTCCGGCGCTCCTCATGCTGGACAGCGCGGCGGCGCCAGTGCGCTCGTGCAGGAACACGCGGTCGATCGCGAGAAGCGCACTGCCGTTGCCGAACGCCTCGACGACATGCACGTCCCATATCTTGTCGAACAGGCTTCGCGGGGTCGGCAACTGCTACCTCGATCAGAGCACTGGAAGAGCAATACATGTGGGGTCGCGATCGGCAAGTGTCACGCCGCTATGTCAACACGCTGGCCGACGTAGCTTCGACTCGCCGGACATGTTCACCGGACATTCGCCCATGTAGTTCGGATTTCGTTCGTTTCTGGATAAGCTTCTGAAACTAAAGGCGTTGGAAGGCGAACATCACGGTTTCGGCGTGTGGGAATGCACGGCGTGAACAATCGCGGTCGCAATCGCGCTGTGATCACGAGGATGGCTTATGCTTGCGACCAAATTGACGGCCCGTCCCGCTGCTGTCCCGTTTGAAGCATCAATGCCTGCCGCAATGCCCGAACGAGTGGGACAGAGCAGCGGTCTTTCATGTGATCATGCAGTCGGTCGCCGATGAATTCGACGCCGCAGGTGGCTCGTTTTGTGGCACCAACCGGCGTGCGACAGCAGTCCTTCGCGCCCCGAACAGCCCGGTCAGAACGTTCGTAATCCCGCCGCTGCCGTGCAACTGAATTGCAAGGTCCGGCTTGAGCTTGGAAATCCGGGCAAGCAGGTCTGTCAGTGCCGTGAGATCGACCAGTCTCTACGGCAATCCGGGGAAACCGGGTAGAACCTCGAACCGGTCGACCAGACTGGGCCACCGGGCGAGGAGCGACGTTGTCTGACAGCCCGACCAACGTAATTTCGGCATTCGGCAGAGCTGCACGAACGCTTTGCAATGCTGGCAAGGCGCACAGGAAATCGCCAAGCCTGGGTAGCGCCCAAAGAACAACGGCTCGCTGAACTTGTGACAAGCTGTTGATCAAACGCCGGGCCTGCCGTGGAGAAGTAACTTACGCTAGTTCTCCTCCCGGCAGGGCCCGATAACAGACGTTAGGCGTCTGCAATAAAGCGCTACGAGGCGGCCTCCAACTGTCGAATTGCCGACGTCGGCACCGCCAGCTCCGGCACCAAGCGACGGTAAGTCGCGAGTGCCTGACCTACGATCTGGTCCATGTTGTAATACCTGTACGTCGCCAGCCGTCCCACAAAGATCACCTCCGGCGTTGCCAAGGCCAGCGCCTCATAGCGTTTGAACAGCGCCTGATTTTCCGG
>JANMKS010000372.1:0-1817 GCA_031372155.1 Sphingomonas sp. | reverse complement strand
ACACGCGCCAGCGTCGCGCGCCGCCGCTGTCCGGTGGAAAGCATCCGCACAGGCACTTGCGAGAGCGCCATCAACCCCACCGCGTCGAGCGCGGCACTTGCGCTGCTCCCATCGAGCGCCGCCCAGAACCGCATTGCACCGTGAAGCGTCTTGGTCGGGTCGAGCGCGAGGTGCTCGTCGGCGAGAGCACAGTTCCCGTTTCGCCGCACCGTCCCGCGCTCGGCCGTGAGGAGGCCCGCGGCCAGCCGCAGCATGCTCGACTTGCCGACGCCGTTCGCTCCTGTGACAATCAAGGCATCGCCCGGCTCGAGCGCAAACGACACGTCACCGAACAGGAACCGCCCTCCCCGCACGCATGTCACCTCGTCAAAGGCGAGCCCGGTCAAGCCACGCTCGCCTCAAGGGCGTGGATGTCCTCGTCAGACAGCCCCATGTGATGCCCGATTTCGTGAACGACGACGTGCGCGACCAGGTGGCTCAGCTCTTCTCCGCTCTCGACCCACTCATCAAGCATGGGGCGGCGGAAAAGGTGAATGGTGGCGGGAAGGTCGCCGGTCTGTACGGGCTCGCCGATCGGTCGCCCGGAATATAACCCCGACAACGCGAACGGGTCGTCAATCTCGAGTTCCGCGAGGATGTCATCGTCCGCGAAATCCTCGACGATAAGAACAACCGCCCCGACGAGTTCACGAAAGGGTTCGGGAAGACGATCGATGGCGGCGCGGGCCAGACTCTCGATCTCGCTTGCATCGGGAGCCAGTTGACCGTTCCGTGTCATCGCTGCGACATAGCGGGCCGCAAGCGGAGGTGCAAAGATGGTCGAGCAACTGAGTGAGGATGAACGCGCAGCGGCGCTCGACAGCCTCGGCGAATGGGATTTCGACGAAGCGCGCGACGCGTTGACACGGCGCTTTGTCTTCGCCGATTTTGTCGAGGCGTTCGGGTTCATGGCGCGCGTCGCAATCCTCGCCGAAAAGGCCGATCATCATCCCGAATGGGCGAACGTATATAATCGGGTCGACATATTGCTGACGACGCACGACGCAGGCGGGTTGTCCGTCCGCGACGTTGCACTGGCGCGAGCGATCGACGCGCTGGGCGAACCCGCGTGATCGGTTGTCACCGGCCGAAAGCGGCCTAGAACAGCCAAGTGTCCGCTGAAAGCCGAAGCCGTTTGTTCCGTCAGCGCGAGCGCGAGGACGGTTCGATGGTGACCAATGTCGAATTGTTTTTCGATCTGGTTTTCGTTTTTGCGGTGACTCAGCTTTCGCACCGATTGCTCGATCACCTGAACATTTTGGGCACGCTCGAAACACTGGTTCTGTTCTGCGCGATCTGGTGGCTGTGGATTTACACCAGCTGGGCGACCAACTGGCTCGATCCGGAACGCGGCGCAGTTCGGTTCATGCTGATGGCGATGATGCTCGGCGCGCTGATCATGTCGGCCACGCTTCCCGATGCCTTTGCCGGCGGCGGCGCGATATTTGCGCTCATCTATGCGGCAATGCAGATCATTCGCACCCTGATAATCGCCTATGCGGCAAGGGGTATCGACGCCGCCCGTTCGCGCAACTTTCTTCGCATCGCATTCTACTTCGCGCTGTCGCTGCCGCTCTGGATTGCAGGAACCTTCGCGGAGGCGGATGCCAGGCTGCCGATCTGGGCCGTCGCGGTGGTCATCGAGTATTCGGGGCCATTCCTCTTTTTCCGCACGCCCGGCCTCGGCCGCTCGACTGCAAAGGACTGGGACATATCGGGGTCGCACATGGCCGAACGCTGTGCCCTGTTCATCATCATCGCGCTCGGCGAAGCGATCC
>JANMKS010000298.1:0-3369 GCA_031372155.1 Sphingomonas sp. | reverse complement strand
CCCGCCGCAGGGCCGAGTGCCGTCGAATGGATGGCAATGACCGCGGTCAGCCCGCTTGCGCGGTCGCGAAACAGATGGACGCCCTCATGGTCGTCGAAATCGGGAAGGTCCCATGCGGCGACCATGTAACAACTCACTCTGACTTAAAGGAAATGGGGCGATCGACGGGGATTGAACCCGCAACCTCCGGTACCACAAACCGGCGCTCTAACCAATTGAGCTACGACCGCCACAAGGGGGAAGCGCACGCCTTTAAGACGGTTACAGCGTGCCCGCAAGCCGCAGCAGATAGCCGCCCTGTGCCGCAGTGAACCCCGCCGCTCCCAGTTTGGCCGCCAGCGCAGGATCGTCGGATCGCACGACGAACTCCGCGCGGTACGACCCGTCGCCCGCAATCCGGAGGTTGAGGCGCTCCATCGCGGACTGGCTGACCAGCGGCAGCAGCAGCATTCCGGCATCGCAGCGCGCCGTACCGCTCAAGCCTTGCGCGAGTGACAGCCCCGCGACATCCCCGGTAAAGGTCGCCCGCACGCGCCCCGCCGCGTTTTCGCAGCGACCCGATGCGAACTGTACGCTGACATCGTCAAGATCGATCGCGTCGAGCGGCACCGGCGCAAAAAGGCGCGCGGTGAGCAAATGCCCGGTCGCATCATCGACGCCGAACGTGTTGCGCGTAACCGAAAGCGCGCCCTTCCCCGCCGCACCCGACAGGTCGACACGCGCGCGACCGACGAGCAGTGGCAGCGGCTGAAGCCCGATGCGGGTGTCTCCCAGCGCAACGCGACCGATCCGTCCCTCGAGCAGGCGACCCGACCAGATACTTCCGCTTGCGGCGCGTGCAGCCAGTCCACGTTGGTCCAGCCCAAGCGCCGACAGCGCCAACGATACCGGCAGGAAAACGATCAGCGCGGTCAGCAGCAGGCAGACGAACAGGACGCTACGTCCGAGCGGAAGTCGGAAGCGCCTCATCGACGGCGTCCGAGCGTTGCATCGACGGCGAGCGTTGCATCGCTGCTCGTCCGGAGCGTCATGCGCTCGACGAAGATGCCCTGACCCGAAAGCGAGCGGAGCCAGGCGAACAGCGCGGGGCTTTTTGCCGAAGCAACCGTGAGATTGACGCGGTCGTCGCCCTGCGGGTCGAGGCCGGCAAGCGTGAAACCCGCGGATTCGGCGGACTGGCTGACCGCGAGCGAAAGTGTTCCGGTTGCGGCAGGCGGAGCGGCGCGCCGGGCATCGGTCAATGTTTCGACTGCGGCCGCGATCTGCCCCGCTTCGACGGTGGCACGATCGAGGCGCGCGTGCGCGGCGGCCTTGGCGTCGGTAAGCGGCCTCAGGATGGCAAACCAGATGACGACGACGGCAAACAGCGCGAACATGACGAGCAGCAGGCGCTGTTCGCGAAGCGAGCGTTCGGCCCAGAGCAGGCGAAGCCGTTCGGTCATTTTGCGGACACCGTATAATCGCGGATCTGGCGGCCCTGATCGACAAGTATCGGCCCGGGTGCCGCCGTCAGGCCGACGCTGGCAAGGCGTCCGTCGAACGTGGAGAGCGCAGCGGGTGATGCGGCCCGGGCGGTCACGCGAAGTGTCCCGCCGCCATCGAATATCATCGACGTCAGCTCCACGTCGGGCGTGGTGTTCGCCGCCGTCGCGACCGCTGCGGCAAGCGGCAGGAAGCCGCCACCGGGTCCACGCAGCGAGGCAAGCTGTTCCTGAACCTGGATAAGGGCATTGTTCACGGTCGCGCCGGGAGGAAGCACCGCGCGGGCCGCGATTGCGCTGTTGCCCTCCAGCCTGTTCGCGGCGTTGTTCAGCCGCACGATCTGGACGATCTGAAGCAGCAATGTTGCCGTGATTACCGCCAGAAGCAGCCAGCCGATGCGTCGCACCAGCTTCCAGTCGATGCCCCAGCGGCGGCGCTTTGCGAACACGCCTTGGCGCAGGTCGACTTCGGGGTCCGCGACGCTCGCGATGATCTGCCGGTCGACTTCGCGCGCGTCGAGCGTCGTGACCTCTCCGCCAGTCAGCAGCGGTTGCAGCACCGCATCGTCGGCAAAGGCCGAATCACGCCCGCGCACAATCGGTTCTCCACCGATCATCGCCCGGACATAGCCTTCATCCGGACGGGCAACGAGAAGCGGTGCGGCGAGCACGACATCGGGGTCGATGCCACGGGCGGCCAGATCGACCAGAAATGCCGCCATTCGCGCGGTTTCAATGGCGACGATCGGGCGCTCCGCGTCACCGCGACCGAGTGCCACGTGGAGCGTTTCGACCGGCGAGGCGGATTGCTCGGCCACGAGCAGCCGGGCGGCGGCGCGCGCCTGTGGCTCGGCAAGCTCCGGAAGCTCGGCATAATGCACCACGACGTCGTGCGCGGGAACGACCGCGACCGTGCGCGCGTCGGGATCGGGAAAGCGCACAAAGCCCTCTCCGCGTGCAACGACACGATCGTCCTCGATACGCAGCCAGTGCGGCGCGTCGCCGAGCAGAAAGACCAGCGTCTCGCTCAACTTGCCTCACCATAGCTGCGGCGGACGAGTTTTGCCGGGCGACTGCCCGCGTCGATCAGCGCGTGCTCCTCGAGTTCGGCACCCGCCAGTTCGATCATGACGCGCATCGTGAACCAGCGCGTCGCCATCCGCACCTGATCCTTTACCTCCGCAGGCGCGCCGCCGAGCGCAGGCTGATCCCAGAAGCGCGTCGTGCTTTCAAAGCCCTGTTGGGGGCGGTCAATGAGGATGCGTTCGGCCCGCGCCGGGTCGAGCCCTGGGACGAGCATCGCCAGCAGCGGCCCCTGCGCGGGCAAAAGCGTGTTGATATTGATGGGAGACAGGTCGGTCACCGGAAGCGCACAGAGGAACGGGCGAAGGCGGCTGTAGAGGCTCTGATTCACACCGGCAACCGCACGCAGCTCGCTGGGGTCGATCATCAGCGTGTTTGCCGTGCGATAGGGTGTCATGGCGCGCAGGTATGTGTCGTCCTCGGCACCACCGGGGAGTGGCGCGCTGTCGGTGTCGATCCAATCGGCGGTCGCGGCGGAAATGGTACGCGCGCTGGTCGAAGGAACGTCGGACAAGGTAAGCAGGCGTTCGAACTGTGCCATGCCGGCGGGCTTGGCGAGATAGCCGCCCTGACCGTCATCGACGACGACCGAATTGAGGTTGAAGCAGTTGCCGCCGTCATCGAGTTGCGCGGTCGCGATGCCGCCGCCATCGATCGGAAACGGCTGCGCCTGCCCCGCCCAATTGCCTTGCAAAGTCGTTCGCGAAGGGTCGCGTTGCAGCAGGTCGCCGATCCGGTAAAGCGCGATCGTCTCGGCGGCGATGCCATAGCTGCGGGCCTGATCGATCGCCGCGCCATTGGTCGC
>JANMKS010000270.1:0-4149 GCA_031372155.1 Sphingomonas sp. | reverse complement strand
GATTCGCTTCACGGTGCGCTGATCGGGCGCTAGCAGGAGGAATGTCGCGTCGCATTGCCCGCCGCCCTCGTTCCGCGATGCGCCAGTTCCTGCGGTCGGAAGCTGCGGGCGGTATCCTGTTGATGGTTGCGGCGGCGCTCGCGATGGTCGTCGCGAACTCGTCGCTCGGCTGGGTCTATTTCCACGCGCTTCACCTCGAAACCGGACCTGTACTCACGCCCAAAGTTGGCCAGATGACGGTTCATCTTTGGATAAACGATGCCCTGATGGCGGTCTTCTTCCTGGTTGTCGGCCTGGAGATAAAGCGCGAATTTCTCGACGGGCACTTGTCGAGTTGGGCGGATCGCCGCCTGCCCTTCATTGCCGCGGCCGCAGGCATGGCAATGCCGGCACTCGTCTATCTCTTCATCGTTGGCGAAGCGCCGGGGCTTGATCGAGGTTGGGCAATTCCCGCTGCAACCGACATCGCCTTCGCGCTTGGTCTGCTGGCGCTGCTCGGAAGGCGCGCGCCGACTTCGCTCAAGCTGTTCTTGACGACGGTCGCGATCGTCGACGACGTCGGTGCGGTCGCCATTATTGCCGTTTTTTATTCGGCTGGGCTCAACGTCACGGCGCTGGCGATCGGCGGACTTGTGCTGGCCGGAATGTTTGCGATGAATCGTGCCGGCGTGAAGCACCCGTTCTGGTACTTCTGCGGTTTTGTGGCGCTGTGGTATTTCACGCTGCTTTCGGGCGTGCATGCAACGGTGGCAGGTGTGCTCGCCGCTCTGGCGATTCCACTGCGAGCCACGCCGGGGGCACCGGACGCCGAGGAATCGACGCTGCACCGCATGGAGCATGGGCTGCACCCGTGGGTCGCTTATGCAATCGTGCCGCTGTTCGGCTTCGCCAATGCAGGGGTTGAATTGAGCGGTGCCGCGCCGCTGCTGTCGTCGCTTCCGCTGGCAATTGCGCTCGGACTTTTCCTTGGCAAGCAGTTCGGCGTATTCGGCAGCGTCTGGGTTGCCGTGAAGCTAGGCTTTGCGTCTCGCCCTGCCGGGGCAACTTGGCCTCAGCTTTACGGCGTCGCGCTTCTTTGCGGCATCGGATTCACGATGAGCCTCTTCATCGGGGGCCTCGCCTTTCCCGCCCAGCCGGAGGCCGACGCGGTGAAGATCGGGGTGCTGATGGGCTCGCTCATCTCGGCAATCGCAGGGTGCATCGTGCTGCGATGGGCTGGCGCGCGTCCGTCGTGAGCCGAAACGCGTCGCAGAAGTCCCTCAGAGCTTTTCCGTCAGCTCCGGCACGATTTTGAACAGGTCGCCGACCAGGCCGACGTCGGCGACCTGAAAGATCGGCGCATCCTCGTCCTTGTTGATTGCGATGATGACCTTGGAATCCTTCATGCCCGCCAGGTGCTGGATCGCCCCCGAAATACCGACGGCGATATAGACTTCAGGAGCCACTATCTTGCCGGTCTGCCCGACCTGATAGTCGTTTGGCACATAACCCGCATCAACGGCGGCGCGGCTCGCACCGACGCCCGCGCTGAGCTTGTCGGCGAGTGGTTCGATCAGGGCGTGGAAGTTCTCCGAATTCTGCAGCGCGCGTCCGCCCGAGACAATGATCTTCGCACTCGTCAATTCAGGACGCTCGGACTTTGCAATCTCGGACCCCACAAAGCTCGACAATCCGCTATCGCCGGTTGTGGCGACGGCTTCGATTGTTCCCGACCCGCTTCCCACTTCGGCTTTTGCGAAAGCCGTTCCGCGCACGGTAATGACTTTCTTGGCGTCGGACGACTGGACCGTGGCGATCCCGTTTCCGGCATAGATCGGGCGTGTGAAGGTGTCGGGCCCATCGACCGACAGGATGTCGCTGATCTGCATGACGTCAAGCAGCGCGGCAACGCGCGGCGCGATGTTCTTGCCAGCCGACGTCGCCGGCGCGAGAAAGGCATCGTGCTCGCTCATCAGTTGCGCGACCAGCGGCGCCACATTCTCGGCGAGCGCGTGAGCATAGGCCTCGTCGTCCGCTACGTGCACTTTGCCGACTCCCGCAATCTTGGCGGCCTGTTCGGCAACCCCGGCACATCCTTGCCCGGCCACGAGCAGATGCACCTCGCCAAGCTGCGACGCGGCGGTGACAACCGGCAGCGTCGGATCTTTCATGTCGGTGTTGTCATGCTCGACCCAAACCAGCGTCTTCATGCCACGACTCCTACAAAGCGGCCCAGGCCGCGATCATGGCGGCTCACGCCACCACTCCCAATGTCTTCAGCTTGCCGATCAGTTCGTCGACGTCGGCGACCTTGATGCCTGCCTGCCGCTTCGATGGCTCGACGACCTTCAGCGTCTTCAAGCGGGCGGTCACGTCGACCCCGTAATCCGCCGGCGTTTTCTGCGCCATTGGCTTCGACTTTGCCTTCATGATGTTGGGGAGCGAGGCGTAGCGTGGCTCGTTTAGGCGCAGGTCGGTCGTTACGATCGCCGGCATCTTCAGGCTGACCGTTTCCGATCCGCCATCGACCTCGCGCGTTACCTTTACCGTATCGCCATCGACCTCGACCTTGCTGGCGAACGTCCCCTGCGGCCGACCGGTCAGCGCGGCGAGCATCTGCCCGACCTGGTTGCTGTCGTCGTCGATCGCCTGTTTGCCGAGAATGACGAGCCCCGGCTGCTCCTCTTCCATGACCTTCGCGAGCAGTTTGGCGACGCCCAACGGCTCCACTTCGGTCTCGCTGACTATCAGGATCGCGCGGTCCGCCCCCATCGCAAGCGCGGTGCGCAACGTTTCCTGCGACTTCTGCTCACCGATGCTGACCGCTACGATCTCGGTCGCGACGCCCTTTTCCTTCAGGCGGATCGCTTCCTCGACGGCAATCTCGTCGAAAGGGTTCATGCTCATCTTGACGTTGGCGAGGTCGACGCCGGAACCATCCGCCTTCACGCGCGGCTTTACGTTATAGTCGATGACCCGCTTCACGGGGACGAGGATCTTCATGCGAGAGCTCCTGAGAATCGCTTTACGTAAACGTCAATCAACGGCGCATGTGGCGCATTGATCTGTTCAATTCAAGCCGCACGGACTTCCGCCACAATCTTCTTTGCAGCATCACCAAGATCGTTCGCGGCGACGATCGGCAGTCCCGAGTTTGCGAGTATGTCTTTGCCCTGCTGCACGTTGGTGCCTTCCAGCCGGACTACGAGCGGAACCGCAAGGTTGACCTCCTTGGCCGCAGCAACAATTCCATCGGCAATGATGTCGCACTTCATGATGCCGCCGAAGATGTTGACGAGGATGCCCTTCACCGCGGGATCGGACAGGATGATCTTGAACGCCGCGGTGACCTTTTCCTTCGAGGCGCCGCCGCCGACATCGAGGAAATTGGCGGGGAAAGCGCCGTTCAGCTTGATGATGTCCATCGTCGCCATGGCGAGGCCCGCGCCATTGACCATGCAGCCGATGTCGCCGTCGAGCTTGATGTAGGCGAGGTCATATTTCGACGCCTCGATCTCCATCGGATCTTCTTCGGTCAGGTCGCGCAATTCGACCAGATCCTTGTGGCGGAACATGGCGTTTGAATCGAACCCGACCTTGGCGTCGAGCACCAGCAACTTGCCGTCGGTGGTGACCGCGAGCGGATTGATCTCGATCTGCGAGGCGTCGGTGCCGACGAATGCGGAATAAAGCTTGGCCAGCACGCTGGCGGCCTGTTTGGCCAGATCACCAGTCAGCCCGAGCGATGCGGCGACGGCGCGGCCGTGGTGCGGCATGATCCCGGTCGCGGGGTCGATGGTGATGGTCTCGATCTTGTCCGGCGTGTCATGCGCCACCGCCTCGATATCCATCCCGCCTTCGGTCGAGGCGACAACCGCAATCCGCCCGGTCTCGCGATCGACCAGCAGCGCAAGGTAGAATTCCCTGGCGATGTCGACGCCATCGGTGATGTAGAGTCGCTGGACCTGCTTGCCCTCGGCGCCGGTCTGGATCGTGACCAATGTCTTGCCGAGCATTTCGGCGGCATTGGAGCGAACTTCATCGATCGAGCGGGCGAGGCGCACGCCGCCCTTGGCATCGGGGCCGAGCTCGGTGAACTTGCCCTTGCCGCGGCCACCGGCGTGGATCTGCGCCTTGACCACCCACAGAGGTCCAGGGAGCTGCTGGGCC
>JANMKS010000240.1:0-14637 GCA_031372155.1 Sphingomonas sp. | reverse complement strand
TGGAGCGGGCGAAGGGATTCGAACCCTCGACCCCGACCTTGGCAAGGTCGTGCTCTACCCCTGAGCTACGCCCGCTCTGGCGTCATGCCGACACCGAACATCGTCCGGGGCGGCGGGTGAGGGGCGGCTGTTAGCAGCGGCCCTTGCGACGCGCAACCCTTGGTCTAAGCCCCTTGGCAAGTGCGCGCGATTCCCCACATAGAGAGGACCAGCAGGAGAATCACGTGGCGACCCTTGGGCTCAGCGCAACCGACCGCGCCGAAATCGAAGCATTCCGTGTCGACGTCATCGAACCCTCGATGACGCAGCTCGTCATCCTCGATTTCTGGGCCGAATGGTGCGGGCCGTGCAAGGCGCTCGGCCCCGTCCTCGAAAAGGTCGCCGCCGAGTACGCGTCAAAGGGCGTGATTCTGAAAAAGATCGACGTCGACGCAAATAAGGCGGTCGCGGCGCAATTCCGCGTCCAGTCGATCCCGACCGTCTATGCGGTGTTTCAGGGGCAGCTCGTCGCTGACCTGACCCCGGCGCGCACCGAAAGTCAGTTGAAGACCGCGCTCGACGCGATCCTGAAACAGGTGCCGGTGCAGGGTGAGGAACAGGCACTAGAGGCCGAGATCGAACCGCTGATCGCGATGGGCGAGGATGTATTGGCTGAGGGCGATGCCGAACGCGCGGCAGGTATTTTCAGCCAGATCGTCGACATGGCGCCCGACAATCCGCAGGCCATTTCGGGTCTCATACGGGCGCTGGTCGCGGCTGGGCGCATCGAGGAAGCCGAAAGCCTGCTCGCCGCATTGCCGCCCGAACTTGCGAAGGATTCGGCAGTGGAGCGCGCGCATTCCGCGCTCACATTTGCCAAGGATGTGAAGCCGGTCGAGGATTTGTCAGGCCTTCAGGCGGAAGTTGCCGCCAATCCCGATGATCACGCCAAACGCTTCGAACTCGCCGGCGGCCTGATGGCGGCGGGCGACCGCGACGCAGCGGCAGATCACCTGCTTGAAATCATTCGCGCCGACCGGGCGTGGAACGACGGCGCGGCAAAGGCGCAACTCTTGAAACTGTTCGACGTCGTCGGTGTCATGGATCCCTGGGTCTCGGCACAGCGCCGCCGCCTTTCCGCGGTGTTGTTCACATGACGCAAGACACTGAAACGACGCCGAAAACGATCCAGCGCATCTCGATCTTTCCCTTGGGCGGTGCATTGCTGTTCCCGCGCATGCACTTGCCGCTTCACATTTTCGAACCGCGCTACCGTGCCCTCATCAGCGACGCGATGGCGCGCGACCGCCGTGTCGGCATGATCCAGCCCAAGCCCGTGCAGAGCGGCGAGGGTGTTAACGAGCTGTTCCACATCGGCTGCGTCGGCAAGATCGCGCATGTCGAGGCGATGGACGACGGGCGCTACAACATCGTCCTCGAAGGGCTGGCGCGGTTCCGCGTGGTGCGCGAACTCGAAGTCTCCACCCCGTTCCGTCAGATCGAGGCGGAGATCGAAGCCGATGACCGCGACGACACCAACCTCGCGCTCGCGCGTCGCGCAAGCCTCGAACACGAATCGCGCCGCTTTGCCGATGCACAAGGCTACGCCGTCGACTGGGAAGCCGTCTCGCGCCTCGACGACGAAGCGCTCGTCAACGGCATCGCCCAGATTGCACCCTTCGACGCCGCGGCGAAACAGGCGCTGCTGGAGGCCGCGTCGCTCAGCGAGCGCGCCGACCTGATCGTGCAGCTGATGCAATTCTTCGGGCGGCACGACGGCGATAATCGGGTAACGCTGCAGTAATCGTCAGACCACAACCCCTTGCAACAGCTTCGGCAGCGTCCCGCTCTCACCCCGCGCCTCTGCCATGAACAGGCTCTTCAGCGGTGCGATCTTTTGCACCGCGCCCAGTCCGAAACGCCGCATAGCGCGCGCGGGTCTGCCCCGAATCGCGAAGAGCCGGTTGAGCGTGTCGGTCGCGACCGAGACCGATAGCGTGTCGATGCTCCGCCACTGCTGATAGCGCGCGAGAAGCTGGGCATCGCCAAAGTCGAGCCCGATGCGCGTCCCCTCGACCAGCACTTCGGTCAAGGCGGCGACATCGCGAAACCCCAGGTTCAAACCTTGGCCCGCAATCGGGTGAATGCCGTGCGCGGCGTCTCCGACCAGCGCGAGCCGCTCGCCGGTGATTTGCGCGGCATGATGAAAGCCCAGCGGATACGTCGAACGCGGTGCGACCGACGACAGCGTGCCCAAAATGCCGCCCGTCCGCTTCTGCGCCTCGATTGCAAAGGCGTGGGGCGAAAGCGCCATCACGCCCGCGGCATCCTTTGCGTCGACGGTCCACACCAAAGCGGACCGGTTGCCGGGAAGCATCGGCAACAGCGCGAACGGCCCTTCGGGGTAGAAAATCTCGTGCGCGACATTGTCGTGCGGCACGCTGTGGTCGAATGCCGATATGATCGCCGCGCTGTCGTATTTCCAGTGCGCGGTACGAATGCCCGCCACGGCTCGCGTCGGGGAGTTGCGACCCTCGGCGGCAACGAGCAGGTCGGCGTTGACGACAGTTCCATCTTCGAGCGTCGCCCTCACGCCGTCTGCATCGCGCTCGACCGAAATCGTGCGCGCAGGCTGCCGCAGATCGACATGCGTGGCCTTCATCGCCGCCTCGCGCAGGACGCGGCGCAGGCTGCGGTTCTCGACCATCGTGCCGAGCGCGCCGTCGGTCGGCGTGAAATCGAGCGCATCCTTGCTCAAGCCATCACGCACCTCGATCCTCCGGATCGGGCAGCCGTGCGGTTCCAACTGCGCGGCAATCCCGATCGCCTCGAGCATTCGCCACGACGCCGAAGCAATCGCCGATGCGCGGCCATCGAAACTTTCCGACAGCGTCTTTTCGGGGTCCGCCGGGTCGATAACGACGCTGCGAATGCCATGCGCATCGAGCGCCAGCGCAAGCGTCAGACCGACAAGTCCGCCGCCAAGGATCAGGATTTCTGTGCGTTCCATTGCCCAGGTGTTAGCAGTCGTTGTTGCCCTGCAACAGAGCTTGCCGCACAACGTTGCCGGAACGGAGTTCGGGTTGCGGATTTTGCACTTGGCAATGGCTGTTGCCGTCACATCGATAACAGCTTCGGCTCGCGCTGAAGAAGCCGCGCCGGTCTGGCAAGGAGTCTGGATCGGCACGATCGGCGCCTTGCCCGTCCACGTGTGCCTCAAGAACACCTACGCAGGGCGCGGCTTCTATTATTATGGCAACCGCTCGGTGCTCATCACACTGACGCAGGCAGCCGACAGCAAGGTCTGGGTCGAAGGCGACGGGGGCCGCGAAAGTGCCGGCATGCCCTCCTGGACGTTTTCGGTTATCGGACGCGCCGGCTTGTCGGGCACATGGCATATGAAGGGCCGGACGCTGCCCTTCCGGCTCAGACCTGTCGCCAACCCCGAGGACGGCGTTTGCAGCAGCGCCGCGTTCAATGCCCCGCGCATTCCGAAACCGCATATCACGCGAAAGCCCGGAGTGCAGGACGGCGTCGCTTATACCCGACTTGTTTATGAACCCGGCCCGGCATTCGATGTCAGCGTGGAAACCTTCGCCCTGTCTGCAGCGATCAAGAGTGCGGCACGGATCAACCGGCTGCTTGCCGATGATCTGCCCCGACCGGGCACCAACAACGGCATCGAATGCCTGCTCTCGGCTATGGAGCGGGGCCAATCCGGGATGTACAACGCCGCGACCAGGCCAGTTATGATAACCCCGCGCTGGCTCGCAACGCTTAAGTCTGTTGACTACGAATGCGGCGGCCCACATCCAGACGGCGGAACTTATCCGGCGTTATACGACCTCAAGTCGGGCAAGGCGGTCGATCCGCTCGACTGGTTCGCGGGCACGGCCGTCAAGCACACTGGCCCTCGCGGCACGCGCGACGATTTGAAGACGATAACGCCCGTCTTCCGGCAGTATTTGCTGGCGCAAACGGACCGCGAACCCGAATGCAACGAAACCTATGACATGGCTGACTATTGGGACGTGGGGATCGACCGTAAGGGTTTCGTGTTCCAGCCGTCCCTGCCGCACGTTGCCGCAGGCTGCGTCGTGACCATTCCCGTCCGCTTTGCCCAGCTGCGGCGTTTTCTTTCGCCGTCTGGACGGGCGGTCGTCGCGTCGATCCAAGCCGATATCGCGGGAATGCGGGGCCGATAAGTTCAATTATCTTGCAATTCGGTCGCGCTTCTGCCATATCCTGCCGCAGCGCAGCGTGACGAATGTCGTCGCGCACGGTCGGCCAGCGTGAATTGCCCTGATTTGCAGGGCCAGGCTCGACTCCTTGACGCTCTTAGCCAAACGGCTTCCCTTTTCACGCGGGTTGTCATCAACCCCGCTCGTCGGCCGCTCATTTCCGCGCGTTCCGGCTACACATATTTGAAAGTATCTCATGACCAAATTCACCGATCTCGGCCTTTCGCCGCAGATTCTCGCCGCGCTTGCGGCCAAGGGCTATGACACGCCGACGCCGATCCAGGCGCAGGCGATTCCTGCACTGATCGAGGGCCGCGACTTGTGCGGCATCGCACAGACCGGCACCGGCAAGACCGCGGCCTTCGCGCTCCCCTCGATCATGCGTCTTGCCGCCAGCGGCAAGAGCCGCCCCCCGGGCAGCTGCCGGATGCTCGTCCTCTCGCCAACGCGCGAACTTGCCGCACAGATCGCGCAATCGTTCGAGGATTATTCGAAGGGCCAGCGCCTTACGATTGGCTGCGTGTTTGGCGGAATGCCAATCGGTCGCCAGATCAAGATGTGCGGTGCTGGGCTCGACGTCCTCGTTGCAACGCCGGGTCGCCTGATGGACTTGATCGAACAGCGCGCGCTCAACCTGCGCCATGTCGAAATCTTCGTGCTCGACGAGGCCGACCAGATGCTCGACCTCGGTTTCATCCATGCATTGAAAGCTATCGATCGCCTGCTGCCCAAGGACCGTCAGTCGCTGTTCTTCTCGGCGACGATGCCGAAGACAATTTCGGAACTCGGCGACCGCTTTCTGACCGATCCGATCAAGGTTTCGGTGACGCCGATCTCGTCGACTGCCGAGCGCGTCGATCAATACGTCACTTTCGTCAATGCGGCCGAGAAAATGGCGCTGCTCACGGTCGTGTGCCAGAACGAGCCCATCGAACGCGCGCTTGTGTTCAGCCGTACCAAGCACGGTGCCGACAAGATCGTGAAGTTTCTGGCGGCGTCGAACATCCGTTCGGCGGCGATTCACGGCAACAAGTCACAAAATGCGCGCATGGACGCGCTCGATGCCTTCAAAAAGGGCGATATCAAGATACTGATCGCGACCGACATCGCCGCGCGCGGCATCGACGTGTCGGGAGTAAGCCACGTCTTCAATTTCGACCTGCCCAACGTGCCAGAGCAATATGTCCATCGTATCGGTCGTACCGCGCGCGCGGGTGCGACTGGCATTGCGGTCAGCTTCGTCGATGGCGAGGAGAAGGGCTGGCTGAAGCAGATCGAGCGGCTGACCAAGGTGCCGTTGACGCCCGCGCCGTTGCCGCCCGGCTTCGACGAACTGCGTGCCAAGCTTCCCAAGCCCGCCCCCTCGAAACCGCAACCCGGCCGTGGTGGTGCGCGCACCAGCGACGGCGATCGCCCCCGCCGCAGCTTCGCGCCGCGTCGCCCCGGTGCGGTCGGCGCTCACAAGGGCGCTGTCCGGCGCACCGGCGGACGCTGAGGTCACGCTTCGCAAACATGAACAAAGTTTCATGTTTGCGAAAGCTTCCGGTCAGCGCGCCCCGTCCATAACCGTCGTCACCGGCCGCACTTCCGGCGACCGGGGACAACGGAGATATTTCCTCATGAAACTGCGTACCCTGATCCCGGTCGCCGCTGCCGCGATGCTCGTCGGCGCGCCCGCCTTTGCCGCCACGACGACACACAAGGTCCATACCAAGACCGTGAAGGTCGCCAAGGAAGCGCAGCCCGCCAAGACGAAGGCACGCTAAGCCGACGCGATCCAGGGCCCTTCCGGTGACGCTCCCTCTCGCGCCGGAAGGGCTTTTTTGCGGCTCACTTTGCGTGGTAGGACTGTCCGATGGGCCGCAAGATCCTTGTCATCGAAGACGACGCCGACACGCGCGCCTTTGTGGTGAAGGGGCTGATCGAGCAGGGCCACACCGTTGATCAATCGGGCGACGGCCGCGACGGCATGTTCCTCGCATCCGACAACAGCTATGACCTCATCATTCTCGACCGGATGCTGCCGGGCCTCGATGGCCTTAGTGTTCTGCGTGCGCTGCGTGCAGCGGAAATCGGAGCGCCGGTTCTCATTCTTTCCGCTCTGGCATCGGTCGACGATCGCATCGCGGGCCTTGAAAGCGGATCCGACGACTATCTCGTAAAACCCTTCGCTTTTTCAGAATTGCTTGCCCGGATCGGCGCGCTTCTACGGCGCGCCGACGGGAAATCGAGCGGCGTTGTCGAGACGCGCCTGACTGTCGGCGACCTCGATATCGACCTGCTTGCCCGCGTCGTTCGACGGTCGGGGCGCGCGATCGATCTGAAGCCACGCGAATATGCATTACTCGAGTTCTTCGCACGTAACGCCGGGCGCGTCGTGACCCGCACGATGTTGCTCGAACAGGTGTGGGATTATCATTTCGACCCCGCCACCAATGTCATCGACGTCCACGTCAGCCGGCTGCGGCGCAAACTCGACGACGGCTTCGAAGGGTCGATGTTGCATACCGTTCGGGGTGCGGGCTACCGGCTCGCGACTTGATGGGCCGACTGCCCACGACCGCGCGGATCGCACTGCTTGCCATCCTGTTGTCGCTTGCGGGCAATTTCGCGCTGCTGGGCTTTGTGCGATACGCCACCTTTGCCGAACATGAGGCGCTCGCTGAAACGCTCGAACGGTCGCTGTTGCTGGCGCTCGCCCTCTCGGTCCTGTTCGGACTGGCGAGCGGATGGCTGATCGCGAGGTTCGTCGGTCGCCGGGTCGAGGAGGTTGCCCGCGTCGCCGATGAGGTCGGGGCGGGCAATCTGGGCAAGCGCGCCGCTGTCGGCACGGGCAACGACGCCTTCGATCATATGGCCCACCGCATGAACGCGATGCTTGACCGCATCGAAAGCCTGATGACCGAGCTCCGGATGCTGACCGACAGCCTAGCGCACGACCTGCGCTCGCCGGTGCAGCGGCTGCGCGCGCGCGAATCGAACGCGCGCTGACGACGAACGACGAGGCACAGCGCGAACAACTGCTGGCGGGCGTCCTTGCAGAGGCGGACGCATTGGCCCGCATCTTGTCGACCGTTTTGGAAATCGGCCGGTCCGAAGCCATGACCTCGCGCAGCCAGTTCGTGACGCTCGAACCGGGCGCATTGGTCGATGAGCTGTTCGAAATGTACGAGCCCATCGCCGAGGAGAAGGGCGTCGCCCTCATAAAATCCGGGTCGAATGCCCGGCCGATCGAGGGGCACCGGCAATTGCTGGCACAGGCGATGAGCAATCTCATCGACAATGCCCTTCTGTACGGGGGCGGCGCCGCGGTGACAGTATTCGCGCGCGACGACGGGGCGGGGTGCCGGCTGGGCGTGGCGGACGAGGGTTCCGGCATAGCGTCACGCGATCTGGAACTGGCACGGCGTCGCTTCGGCCGACTGGACGCGGCTCGGGCGACGCCAGGCGCGGGTTTGGGGATTTCGCTCGCCGAAGCGGTGGCGCACTTGCACAATGGTCGGCTTGAACTGACCGACAACGCCCCGGGGCTGCGTGCGACGCTCATCCTGCCTTAGCGCCCGCGAGACTGGTCTTGTTCATATTCACCGCCTAAAAGGCACCGATGCTTCCTTTCGGTTCGCGCGTCCGGCGCATCGCTCTCGCCCTTTTCCTGTCATTCGCGCTGACCGCTCCGGCGATTGCGCAGAAAACCGACAGCGCGCGCGCGCCGGCGACCACGCCTTGGCTTTACCGCAACAGCGACATTCCGCCCGACCGGGAGTGGGTCTTCGGGGAACTCGCCAACGGCGTTCGCTATGCGGTGCGTCGCAACGGCGTTCCGCCACGCCAGGTCTCGATCCGTGTCGCCGTCGACGCCGGCTCGCTGATGGAACGCGACACTGAAAAGGGCTTCGCGCACTTCAACGAGCATCTGAGCTTTCGCGGTTCCAAATTCGTCGCCGATGAAGAGGCGAAGCGCGTGTGGCAGCGTCTTGGCGCGACCTTCGGTTCGGATACAAACGCATCGACCACGCCCACGCAGACGATCTATAAACTCGATTTGCCCAGCGCCACGCCCGCCGGTCTGGAGGAAAGCGTCAAGATTCTCTCGGGAATGATGTCGGGCGCATTCCTGACGCCAGCCGCGGTCGATACCGAACGCCGCACGGTCCTCGCCGAATTGCGCGAAGGGTCCGGGCCGCAGCAAAAGGTCGGCGATGCAACGCGCGAACTGTTTTTTGCCGGGCAGGCGCTCGGTAACGGCTCGCCCATTGGTACGCCCGCCTCCCTCAACGCCGCGACGGCCGCGTCTTTGAAGGCATTTCGCGACCGCTGGTACCGTCCCGACAAGACGCTCGTGGTGATCGCCGGTGACGCCGATCCGGCCGTTTTCGAAGCGCTCATTCAAAAGTATTTTTCCGACTGGAAGCCCGCCGCGCCTGCGATCACGCCGGCTGATTTCGGCAAGCCCACGAACGACGCACCGCGCGCTCGTGTCGTGGTCGAACCCGGTCTTCCCGTGCTTGTCAGCATGGCGGTGCTGCGTCCGTGGGAGCAAAAGAACGACACGATCGAATATAATCGCGGCAAGCTGATCGACACGCTTGCCACGCGCATCATCAACCGGCGGCTCGAACGCCGCGCGCGCGCCGGGGGCAGCTTTCTCCAGGCGGGCATCGACCAGGAAGACGTTTCGCGCTCGGTCGACGGCACGTTCATCCAGATCGTGCCGCTGGGCGCGGATTGGCAGGCGGCGGTCCGCGACGTGCGCGCCGTCATCGCCGATGCGCTGACCAACCCGTCGAGCCAGGCCGAGATCGACCGTGAGGCTGCCGAATTCGCCGCGGCACTTCAAATCGGCGTCGAAAGCGCAGGCACGCAAGCGGGAAGCGAGCTTGCCGACAGCCTCGTCGAAGCGGTCAACATCCGTGAAACCGTCGCCAGCCCCGAAGTGGCGCGGGATGTTTTCGTCAACATGAAGGCGCGGCTGACCCCTGCCGCGATCCTCGGCTCGATCCGCAAGCTGCTGTCGGGAACGCCGTTGCGTGCAATCCTGACGCTCCCCACCGCCGATCCAAAGGCCGAAAGCGAGTTGCTCGCAGCCCTGACCACCGACGTGAAGGCCGGCGCGGCAGGCGCGGCCGCAAAGCCGGTCAGCTTTGATCGTATCCCGAAATTCGGGCCGGCCGGCAAGGTTGTGAAGCGAACCTCCGATCCCCTCGGCCTCGAGTTCGTCGAGCTTTCGAACGGCGTCCGCCTGATCCTTTTCACCAATCAGGCCGAACAGGGCAAAGTGCTCGTCAACGTTCGCTTCGGTCGTGGGCTGCAGTCTTTGCCGACTGACCGTCCGACGCTGGCGTGGGCAGGCGAAAACGCGCTGGTGCCCTCGGGCATCGGCACGCTGGGGCAGGAGGAACTCGACCGCCTTACGAGCGCGCGCCGCATCAACATGGGCTTTGACATCGGCGAGGACGCCTTCACGCTGAAGGCCATCACACGCGCGGCCGATTTCGACGACCAGATGAAACTGCTTGCGGCAAAGCTGGCGCATCCCGGGTGGGACCCGGCCCCCGTGAACCGCGCGCGTTCGGCGATGAGCGTCGGTATCGAAACGCTCGGTACCTCGCCACAGTCAGTGCTCGGCCGCGATCTCCAGCAATTGCTGCACGGTGGCGATCCGCGCTGGGCGACGCCTGACCGTCAACAGATTGCGGCACTCACCCCCGCGGCGTTCCGTGCCCTGTGGGAGCCGCTGTTGCAAACCGGACCGGTCGAAGTTGCGATCTTTGGAGACATTGACCCGGAAAAGGCGATCGCTGCTGCTGCCGCCACTTTCGGTGCTTTGCCGCGCCGTACCGATGCGCCGGTCGTCAGTCCCAATTCAGCGACGGTTGTCGCAACGTCTACACTCCTCCTGCGCACACATCGCGGTTCGCCCGAACAGGCGGCGGCGGTGCTTGCATGGCCGACAGGCGGCGGGCTGGCCGACATTTACGAAAGCCGCAAGCTCGACATTCTGGCGGCAATTTTCAGCGACCGCCTGTTCGACCAGCTGCGCGAAGCCGAAGGTGCCAGCTATAGCCCGAACGTATCGAGCCAGTGGCCGGTCGGTATGAATACGGGCGGGAGCTTCGTTGTGGTGTCGCAGCTGAAGCCAGAGAGCACGGAGAAGTTCTATGCCATCGCACGGCGCATTGCGACCGAACTCGCAAGCACGCCCGTTACGGCCGACGAACTCGCCCGGGCGGTCACGCCGATGCGCCAGATGATCGCGCGGGCCTCTAGCGGCAATACTTTCTGGCTGGCGCAGCTTGGCGGTGCGAGCACTGATCCCCGCAAGATCGAAGCGCTGCGTTCGCTTCCCACCGACTACGCCCGCATCACCCCTGCCGAGCTGCAGGCGAGCGCCGCGCGGTGGCTGGTTCCGGCCAAGAGCTTCACGATGGTCGTGGTGCCGGAGAAGAAGTAGCTAGAGGACGTACTTCGAGAGGTCAGTGTTCCGCGCGACGCTCGCCAGCTGCGAATCCACATAGGCAGCGTCCACGATCAGTGTCGAACCTTGGCGATCCTCAGCGTCGAAACTGACTTCCTCGAGCAGTTTTTCCATCACTGTGGAAAGCCGTCGCGCCCCAATATTTTCCAGGCTCGCGTTGACCTCGGCCGCCGTGCGCGCGACCGCAGCAATGCCGTCCTCGGTGAAGCGGATCGTCACACCCTCGGTGCCCAGCAGTGCCTGATACTGATCGGCAAGTGACGCGCGCGTGTCCTTCAGGATGCGAACGAAATCGTCCTCGGTCAGCGCCTTTAACTCGACTCGGATCGGCAGGCGGCCCTGCAACTCGGGAAGGAGATCGCTTGGTTTTGCCACGTGGAACGCGCCCGACGCGATGAACAGGATATGGTCGGTTTTCATCGGACCATATTTCGTCGCGACCGTTGTTCCCTCGATCAGCGGCAGCAAGTCACGCTGCACGCCTTCGCGGCTCACCGATCCGCCACGCACGTCGCTCACCGCGATCTTGTCGATCTCGTCGAGGAAGACGATCCCGTTGGCTTCTGCATCGGCCAGCGCGACGCGACTCAGTTCCTCCTGATCGAGCCGCTTGTCGGCCTCTTCCTCGACCAGCTTGCCCCAGGCCGCGGGCACGGTCATCTTGCGCCGCTTTAGCTGCGCGCCGCCCATGGCCTTCGACATCATCTCGCTGATGTTGATCATGCCGACATTGCCGCCGCCCGGAATGTCGAACGGCATTTGGGGTGCCGCTTCCAGCTCGATCTCGATCTCGGTGTCGGTCAGGTGCCCATCGACAAAACGCTGGCGAAATGCCGCGCGCGTCGCCTCGCTGGCGCCCTTGCCGGTCAGCGCGTCGAGCAGCCGCGTCATCGCGGCGTCCTCTGCCTTGTCTTTGACCGCGACCCGCCGGCGTTCCTTCTCCAGCCGGATCGCTTCCTCGACCAGGTCGCGCGCAATCTGCTCGACGTCGCGGCCGACATAGCCGACCTCGGTGAACTTGGTCGCCTCGACCTTCACGAACGGCGCATCGGCAAGCTTCGCCAGTCGCCGCGAAATCTCGGTCTTGCCGCATCCCGTCGGCCCGATCATCAGGATGTTCTTGGGGGAAACCTCGTCGCGCAGTTCGGCGGGCAATTGCTGCCGCCGCCAGCGATTGCGAAGCGCGACCGCTACCGCGCGCTTCGCATCGGTCTGTCCGACGATATGCTCGTCGAGCGCGCGGCAGATCGCCTTGGGAGTCAGTTGATCGTTCATCATGTCCTGATTTTCTTAAAACGCCCGACCTGAATCGGGGTCGGGGATATGAGCGTCACCGGGGCGCGCTTTCAAGGCGCTCGCGATCATGCCATCGGGCACGTTCACTACCCATCCGGGATAAGTCGGCACGGGCCTTGTCGCCGTATCGAGCCGCGCGACCTCCTCAGCGGTCAGAGCCAGCTCCGATGCCGCCAGATTGTCGTCGAGTTGAGATATTTTCGATGCGCCAAGGATAACACTCGACACGTCCGGCTTCGCCAACAGCCAGGCGAGCGACACTTGTGCAACGCTCGCATCGCGCGCCGCTGCAATTTCGCGCAACACGTCGATCAGGGCAAAACCCTTGTCCTTGTCGAACGGGATCGCGTCGAACCCCGACAACCTGTTTTCGGCATCACCGAGATTTTCGCGCGTGTATTTCCCGCTCAGGAAACCGCCCGCCAATGGTGACCACGCCGTCAGCCCCAGACCGAAATGCCGAGCCATAGGCACAACCTCGTCCTCGATCCCGCGCCCGATCAACGAATACATCATCTGTCCGTGCGTGAACGGTGCAAGTCCGTTGTCGCGCTGGAACTGCACAGCCGCTGCGATTTTCCACGCCGGCCAGTTCGAAAAGCCCAGATACCGCGCCTTGCCCTGCCGCACGATCGCATCGAGCGCGACCAGCGTTTCCTCCATCGGCGTGTTCAGGTCGTTGCGATGCGCGATATAAATGTCGACATGGTCGGTGCCGAGCCGCTTCAGGCTCGCATCGATCGACCTGTGCAGGTGCACGGCCGACAGGCCCGTATGCATCAAGGTTTTGCCCATGCGCCATCCGGCCTTGGTCGCAATGACCAGCCCGTCGCGTTTGCCCTTGAGCAGGGTGCCGAGCATTTCTTCGGATTCGCCGTCAGCATAAACGTCGGCGGTGTCGATGAAGTTCACGCCCGCATCCATCGCCCGACCCAGGATCGCGTCGGCGCCCGTCGCGTCGGTTTTGGCGATTGCAGCATTGCCGCCACCCTTGGTGAACGTCATCGTTCCCAAGGACAGGCGCGACACGATCAGGCCTGACTGACCAAGGCGATTATAAAGCATCAGCGCGCTTCCTCGATGATTTCAACGGTCAGGCGGTCGTTGGTGTAAACGCAGATCTCGGCCGCGATAGCCATCGCCCGCCGTGCCAGCGTTTCGGCATCGGCTTCATAATCGGCGAGTGCCTTGGCGGCGGCGAGCGCATAATTCCCGCCCGACCCTATTGCCGCGATTCCTGCTTCGGGCTCGAGCACATCGCCGTTGCCCGTCAGGATGAGCGTCACGTCCTTGTCGGCGACGATCATCATCGCTTCCAGATTGCGGAGGTATTTGTCGGTGCGCCAGTCCTTCGCCAGTTCGACAGCGGCGCGCATCAACTGTCCGTTATGCGCCTCCAGCTTCTTTTCCAGCCGCTCGAACAGCGTGAAGGCGTCGGCGGTGGCGCCCGCGAAGCCCGTTATAACAGACCCGTCGTGCAGGCGCCGAACCTTGCGCGCATTGGGTTTCATGACGGTCTGGCCCATCGAAACCTGCCCGTCCCCTGCGATGACGACGCGCCCGTTTTTCCTGACCGATACGATTGTGGTGCCGTGCCACTGAGGCATCGACGATGTGTGTCCGCTCATGCCCGCTCAAGTGGGAAGCATGTTGCCGATTTGCAACATCACTGCCCCGCCAGCGCCTCCGCCCGGCTCAAATCAACCGCCGCGACCGCGCCCTTGAACACATCGATGGAGGGACCGCGACCTTCTGCCTGGACCATGATCCTGTCGCCGATAAGGGTGCCATAGCTGCCGCTGCGACTGGCCGTGCTGTATTTTTCGGTCGTCATCCGGCCATCGACCTTGCCGACCTTCTCATAACCGTCGGCGTCCTGCTTCGACGACTGCACGTTGAACGCGCTGCCCAGCGCCGCCAAGCCGCCCATGGCACCCAAGTCGGTGACGGTGAGCGTTACTTCGGTGTCGCCGCTGCCATATCGCGCTTCGACGTTCGACCCCCCGATCCCTGCGGTACCGGCCGACGCTGATTCGATGCTCGTCCGGCTCAGTCCTCCCGGCAGCGTCGCAGGGAGCAATGCTTGAAGGACGTCGGGCGCAATGGCAGGCTTGCCCTCGCCATTTTGCATTTGCGCGGTCGCGGCCTCCAGCTTCTTGCCCGCCTCCTCGATCTTGCTCATGTCGACCGAACCCGCACCGGGTACATTCAGCGACCCCGAAACCGTTCCGGGCGCGATTGCCCCGAATAGTGCCGCAATCGGCGCTGTCAGCACGCTCAATACTATTGCGAGCACAATCATCACCACGACGACAACCGCAGTATAGCCTATGGCCTTTTCGTCCGGCGCCTTCATCAGAACAGGGAGGCCGGTGTAGATAAGATAGAGCGAATAGAGCCCGAGGATGCCGAGGAAACTCAGCGACGGGATGATGCCGAAAATACCGGCTACCCACCCTGCCGTCGCGCCATAGGCGGCAACCTTGAACGCGGCCGTCCGGTTCCTCGTGGCACCGAAGTTCGGCGCGAGCCCGTCGATGACCAGCGCCAGGACATAAACGACACCCAGCGTCATCGCATAGGAGACCACTGCCGTGATCAATGCTCCGAGGACAGTCGGTCGATAGACGATACCGAACGCCCCAT
>JANMKS010000308.1:0-4250 GCA_031372155.1 Sphingomonas sp. | reverse complement strand
ATAGACTTCCTGATCGTCGACCGTCTTCGACTTCAGGAACGTGTTCGTGTAAAATCCGTCGGTCTTGCGGTAATTGGCCGACAGGACGAACCCGAGCGCGCCTGAAAGCGGCCCTGCGATATAGGCCGACCCCTCGAAGGTATTCTGTTCGGCATAGCTCGCGCGAAAGCCGCCCTCGAGCTGATCTCCGGGCTTCAAAGTAGATATCACGATCGCCCCGGCTGCGGCGTTGCGCCCGTAAATCGCGCCCTGCGGACCTTTGAGTATTTCGATTTGCCGCAACGTTCCCTGTTGCTGGTTAAGCTGCGCGGTGTTGGTCTTCAGAATGCCGTCGACGACCAGCGCGACCGAACTTTCCGCATCGCGCGCACCGTTGATGCCGCGGATGTTGATCTGCGTATCGCCGGCTTCGGCAGTGCCGGTCACGATCGTGACGCCGGGCGTCAACTGGACGAACCCCTGCGCATTGCTGACGCCGGTTTTCGACAATGTCTCGGCGGTCAGGACCGTCACCGATGCCGGGACGTCGATCAGCCGCTCGTTCTGACGCCGTGCCGTTACGACGATGTCGGCCTGGGCCTCGGGACTTTCGCTTGCGACGGGTGCCTGTGCATGGACCGGGGCGATGAACGCGACTGTCGAAAAGCCGGCGAGCAAACGTGCGGTGGTATTGCGCATGGTGGTGGTCCCCTTCGACGGCCCGCCGGATTCGGTTCGGGATGGAAACGAGGTTATTGTATACATACGTCGTCGGTCAAGCGTTGCTTGAACTGGGCGACATTACTAAGGACCGACAATGTCCCGTGCCGCCGACAGAGCCTATGCCGCTATCCGCGAACGTATCGTCCTGGGCGACGTCGCGCCCGGCGCACCGTTGCGCGAAGAACAGCTTGCCGAAGAATGCGGCGTCTCGCGAACGCCGGTGCGCGATGCGCTACGCCGGCTTGAGGCCGAGTTGTTCGTCGTCAGGTCGGAAACACAGCGATCCTATGTCGCCGACTGGTCGAGCGAGGACATCGACGAACTTTTTGCGTTGCGCGGAATGCTGGAGGCTCATGCCGCGGCGCGCGCCGCGACGCGCCTAACGGAGACGGCACTGGGCGAGTTGCAAAACGTCAATGCCGTCATCACGAGCGTCGTGGAGCAAGCTGCGCCAGATATCGCCGCGTTTCTCGACGGCAATCGCAGGTTTCATCGGCTGATTGTAGAGGGCGCGCAATCGCCGCGCCTGGCCGCCGCGCTGGCGCTGCTGATCGAACAGCCGGTCATTCGCCGGACCGCGATGCGATATGATCGCGCGCAACTGGCCCAGTCCGCGCGCGAGCATGAAGAACTGCTGCAGGCGTTCGGCGCGCGCGATCCGGCATGGGCAGCCGCTGTCATGACGGGTCATATTCGCCGTGCATTTCACGTCTTCAGCGTTGCCGCACCCGGAGGTCCGTCCGCCTGACGAGCCTTTCCGGAACGTTGGCCGGGCGACTATTGCCATTTTGCACGGCACGTTTGTATACAAATATCCATGAGCATCCCGTCAGTCCAGATCGTCGAAGTTTCCCCGCGCGACGGTTTGCAGAATGAATCCGAGCGCGTCTCGACGGCGGACAAGATTGCGCTGATCGTAAAGCTCATCGAAATCGGTGCCCGGCGGATCGAGGTTGCCAGCATGGTCAATCCGCGTCGCGTTCCGCAGATGGCCGACGCGGAAGCCGTAATTGCGGGCCTGCCCGATGACCCGCGCGTCAGCTATACGGCCTTGTGCCTCAACGAACGCAGCGTCGACCGCGCCATCGCCAGTCGTCAGGGTGCGCGCGGTGTCGACGAAGCCGGATGCGTGCTCGTCGCCACGGACCGCTTCGGCGTCGCCAATCAGGGTCAGACGGTCGCCGACGGCGTGGCCGCCAATCGCGCGATGATCGCGAAAGCCAAACACGCGGGCTTGCGCGCCCAGGTTACGATAGCCGCCGCGTTCGGTTGCCCCTTCGAAGGACGGGTGCCGCAGGAAAGGGTGCTCGACCTTGCGGAAGCGATGGTCGAAGCGGGTGCGCAGGAACTGGCCTTCGCCGACACGATCGGTGTCGGCGTCCCGGTGCAGGTCGGTGAAATGGTCGAGCGCGCCTTCGATCGGCTGGGCAGGGAGTTTCCGGTGCGTGTCCACCTCCACGATACCCGCGGAATGGCACCCGCCAATGCCTGGGCGGCTTACCTGGCGGGTTGCCGCATTTTCGACAGCGCGCTGGGAGGCCTCGGCGGATGTCCCTTCGCGCCTGGTGCCGCGGGCAATGTCGCGACGGAGGAACTGATTTACCTGTTTGATCAGAGCGACATCGAGTGCGGCATTGCATTGACACCGGCACTGGCGGCCAACCGCTGGTTCGCGGGCGTGATGGGCCGACCACTGCCTTCCAGAGTGGGGCGGGCCGGAGACTTCGCGATCGCTGCAGAAACGCCGGGCGAGGCATGTGCTGCCTCTCGCCCTGCAAACACGGGAGCGGGCCGATGAGCCTGGCGACCGTCAACACCGGTCCTCTTGAAGGGCTGCGGGTGGTCGAGATGGGTCAGCTCATCGCCGGACCCTTTTGCGGGCAGTTGCTCGGCGATATGGGCGCCGAGGTCATCAAGGTGGAGCCGCCGGGCAAAGGCGACCCGATGCGCGACTGGGGCCGCGGCGATTTTCCGCTGTGGTGGGAAGTCGTCGCGCGAAACAAGAAGTCGGTGAGCGCAGACTTGCGCGTTCCCGAGGGGCAGGCACTCGCCAGGAAGCTGATAGCGACCGCCGACATACTCATTGAAAACTTTCGGCCCGGCACGCTTGAAAAATGGGGCATGGCCCCGGCAACGCTCCACGCCGACAATCCCGGTCTCATTATCGTGCGCGTGTCAGGTTATGGCCAGACCGGTCCGTACAGCGACCGCGCAGGGTTCGGTGGCATCGGCGAGGCGATGGGCGGCTGGCGCAACATCGTCGGGGATCCCGACCGCGCGCCCAGCCGCATGGGCGTCAGCATCGGCGACACGCTTGCCGCCACTTATGGTTGCGTCGGGGCGTTGGCGGCGCTCCGCCACCGTGACGCGACAGGCGAAGGGCAGGTGGTCGATTCGGCGCTGTACGAAGCGGTGCTGCAAGTCATGGAGAGCCTTGTCCCCGATTACAGCGTCTTCGGTTATGTGCGCGAACGCACCGGATCGGTGCTGCCGGGGATTGCGCCGTCGAACGTCTACCAGTGCAGCGACGGCGACTTCCTGATCGGCGCTAACCAGGATACCGTCTTTGCCCGGCTGTGTCAGGCGATGGGACAGCCCGCACTGGCGAGCGACTCCCGCTTCGTCGACCATATTTCGCGCGGGCGGAACCAGAAGGAGCTCGACGTGCTCATCGAGCGGTGGACCCGGACACTCAAGGTTGAGGAGGTCGCGCAGTTGATGATCGATCACGGCGTTCCGGCCGGGCGGGTCTACACACCTGCCGACATGCTTGCCGACCCGCATTTCGCCGCCCGGGAAGCGATCGTCGACGTGCCGCATCCGCGCTGGGACGGCCTGAAGATGCAGGCGCCGTTTCCACGTCTTTCCAAAACGCCGTCCACTGTCCGAAGTATCGCGCCGCAAGTGGTCGGGCAGGACAACAGCGCCGTTTATGGCACGCTGATGTCGGAGGAAGCGATTGCCGATCTCGCCGCGCGTGGCGTAATCTGATCGCTCGGCCGCAGGCTTTTTCCGCAGCGAATTCTCGAAGCCCGTCAATCGGTCGCGCTGCTGCTCGGCTGATGCATCATCGAAGCGGCGCGCGTCTGCTGGTCGTGTTCTTCCTCCCCGCCAGCGCGTTCGGGCGTGACAACGGGTAAGGTCAGCACGATGCTTTGCGTGGGAAGGACGCCGTTCCAGTCCGCGATCAGCTGTTTGTAAGCGGTCCCTACCGGCCTGATCTTGCGGTCGAGATCATAGAGACCGAGGCGGTTGACGTTCCCCGCCTGTATCCGGAGCGCCGAATCCCAGTCGATCTGGTCGGTCAGCGAATACCATGTAAAGCCGACGACGGGCACGCCGTCGTTGCGGACGCGCAGAACGTTGGCCCATTCCTTCCACAGCCAGTCGACGGCCTCGGTACCGGCCGGCCCCTCGATCATGTTGGTTTCGGTGTGCATGACCGGCAGGTGATAGCGTTCATAATACTGGTGCGTGATTACGGCATAGCCGAACACTTCTCCCGAAGCGCGCGTCGAGCCGTCGGCGGCAACCCGGTGTTCATTGGT
>JANMKS010000306.1:0-3003 GCA_031372155.1 Sphingomonas sp. | reverse complement strand
CCGCCGCCCTCGCTCACCTTCGTCAGGCCGTGCGCGCGGACCAGTGTGAAGGTTTCGCTGACCATGCCGGGCGATGACGCAAAGGTACCTATGACCTCTATGCGGTCGGCGCGGTAGCCGGTTTCCTCTTCGAGCTCGCGGGCTGCCGACGTCGTCAGTTCCTCGCCCTCGGTCTCGTCGCCAACCAGTCCGGCGGGCAGTTCAAGGCAAAAAGCCTGAAGCGGTACGCGCCATTGTTCGACCAGCAGGACGTGATCATCTTCGACCGCGAGTATGACAGCTGCACCGATATTGCGCGCGCGACCGACATACTCCCACGGGCCGCGGCGCTTAGCGGTGATGTATTTGCCCTGCCAGACGACCTCTTCTTCATCCATCCCCAATGTCCTGAACGTGTCGAGGGATTACAACTCGATAACGCGGTCGGGCAGCTCGTTGCTGTCGTCCGCGGCCCTTGGCAGGTGTTGCGACAGGATTATTCCTACCTTCTCGACGGCGGCGATCATGCCGTCGGCAACTCTGCCATTGCGGACGTGTGAAACCAGCGCGAGCATTGCGTCGCCCCACGCGGTTTCGTCCACTTGCGAATGGATCGCCTCGTCGGCGACGATTTCCGCCATGTGCTCGGACATCGAGAGATAGATCAGGATACCGGTGCGACCCGTCGTCCGTTTCTCGGTGCCAACCTTGAACAATTCGATCGCTCGGCGGCGGACACGGCGGCGTCGCGTGGCCTTGGGCGTCACCGCCATCCGCAGCGACATGATCGCGAGTGTGTAGCGGACGATCAGGAACACCGCCGTCATCAGCGCGAAGATGAGGATGTACAGCGAGGAATAGTCGCGCTCGCCGAGCCAGCCGTTCGAGAATGCGCCCAGCAGCCGATCAGGCCATGACGGGAAAGCCGCGAACAGTGCGGGCACGAGCAGCATCGCGAGCACGGCGTACTGCAGTCCGACGTCGTGATACGCGTCCGACTTGTCCGACACGATCGTGACGATTTCTCCTGAGGTGCCTCCTTCGGCTGCGCGCACGGCATCGCTCAGGCGTGCGTGGTCATCGGGGTGCACGTGCATTACCATCCCCCCGAAGCACCGCCGCCGCCACCCGAACCGACGCCGCCGGAAAAGCCCCCGCCGCCGCCGAAACCGCCCCCCGAACCGCCGCCTCCGCCCCAGCCGCCACCGTCGCTACCCCGGCTGTTCACGGCGGCGTTGATCGCGCTCCACAATATGACTTCGCCCAGACCGCTCCCCCGCCGATAGCGGCGACCCCCGCGCGCCCCGCGAAGGAGCGGGAGGATGACGAAAAAGAACAGGATGATCGCGAGCAGCGCGCCGCCGGACCATCCGCCCGACCCCTTGCTCCCGTTTGCCGTGACGCCGACTTGCTGCGCGCGCGCCGCTGCCTGTTCGGGAGGCAATTTTACCTGTTCGGCGATTGCGTCCACGCCGGCGTCTATGCCGCCAGCGTAGTCCCCGGCCTTGAAGCGGGGGACGATTGTCGAATTGATGATGACGCTTGAATAGGCATCGGTCAGATACGGCTCCAGACCGTAGCCCACCTCTATCCGTACTTTTCGGTCGTCCTTTGCGACCAGCAGGATGGCACCGTCATCCTTCTCCTTCGATCCAAGCGCCCAGGTCCGAAGCAGCCGGTTGCCGTAATCCTCGATCGGATACCCCTGAAGGTTCGGGATGGTCGCGACGACCAGCTGATGCCCGCTCGACTGCTCGAGGGCCGCAAGTTTCGTGTCGAGCGCAGCCGATTGCTCAGGCGAAAGCAGCCCGGCCGTATCCACGACCCGGCCCGTAAGCTTGGGAAGTGTCTGGGCGTGGACGGGAAGCGCGAAGAGCAGCACGAACAATACGCTCGCCAGCCATTTTCTCCAGCCGTCATGCTGAACGTGTCTCAGCATCCATTCCTCAACGCTTGGCCTGTCAGGGCGGGCAAGTGAATTCCGGGTGTTTGTCCGGGACGACGAATGCGACCTAGAATTTTACCGTCGGGGCGCGGTCGGCGTTGGGCGCCGTTGCCGCATAGGTCGTCATCGGCTTGGCCCCATAGAACACCTTTGCACCGATCGCGTCGGGGAACGTGCGGATGCGCGTATTATACGCCTGCACCGCCTCGTTATAATCTTTGATCGAGATATTGATGCGGTTCTCGGTCCCCTCGAGCTGCGATTGCAGCGCGAGGAAATTGGCGTTCGACTTGAGCTCGGGATACGCTTCCTGAAGCTGGCGTGTGGCCAGCGTCAGCGTGTTCTGCGCATTCTGGAATGCCTGAACCTTAGCCGGATCGGTCAGTTCATCGGGGCTGAGGCGAACCTGGGTTGCGGCGGCACGCGCCTGCGTCACCTGCGTCAGCACGGTCGACTCCTGCTTGGCATATCCCTTCACGGTTTCGACCAGGTTAGGGATAAGGTCGGCACGACGTTGATAGTCGGCCTGCACATTTGCCCATTTGCCCTTGGCAGCTTCTTCGGCAGTGGGAATCGAATTGATGCCGCAGGCGGAAAGCGAAACGGCCGCGAGCGGTGCGAGCAGGGCAAGGCGTCGGTCGAAAGTCATCTAAGGCTCTCCAGTTGGTGTCATGCGGCGCTAATACACGTGAACATCGCCTGCTTGCAATCTTTGGGTGCCGCGTGTCATTCTGCAAGGGCAACGAAGTGGGGAAGTCGACGATGAGCATGGTTTCCGAATTCAAGGCATTCGTGAACCGGGGAAATGTCCTCGACCTCGCGGTCGGCGTCATCATCGGCGCAGCATTCGGTAAAATCGTCGCGTCGCTGACCGACGATCTCTTGATGCCTGTCATCGGCGCACTGTTCGGCGGCCTCGACTTTTCGAACTTTTTCGGGCCGCTGGCCGCGGTTCCAGAGGGAACGGCGCACACGCTGGCGGCGATGAAAGCGGCCGCAGTGCCGGTGTTCGCCTATGGAAGTTTCATCACGGCCGCGATCAATTTCCTCATCCTGGCGTTCATCATCTTTCTGATCGT
>JANMKS010000145.1:0-5182 GCA_031372155.1 Sphingomonas sp. | reverse complement strand
GGCACCCATTTCGGTCAGGCGCGCCATCAGCGTCGTCACCATGTCGGCTTTCGTGCCGAGTTCGGCTTTCCCGGCTTCGGTGATCGAGAATTGCTTCTTGGCACCCTCGGACGCCGTTTCTTCGATCAGGCCCATGTCCTGAAGCAGCGTCAGCGTCGGGTATATGACACCCGGGCTCGGGGCATAGGCACCGCCGGTGCGCGCCTCGATCTCGCGGATCAAATCATATCCGTGGCGCGGCTGATCCTCGATCAGCTTCAGCAGGACAAGCCTCAGCTCGCCGGCATCGAACACCCGGCGACGTCCGCCGCCGCCGCCGCCGTTGCCGCCGCGCGCGCCACGACCAAAGCCCATCGTATATTCGCCACGGCCGTGCTGGCCCCAGATCGCGTAATAGCCACGCGGGCCACAGCCCCGTGCTCTGTGCATGTGAAACATATTCATTCCTTTCATTATCACTCGACCCATCTAAGATATATCTTGGACGGTTTCAAGTCGAAATCGATAATGTGACTTATGCTTGAGCTTTCGCTAGTTCACGCCGGTGTCCGACCTCTTCGCCGCCCCCGCTCCCGCGCCACCGCTCGCCGACCGGCTTCGCCCCGCCACCCTGGGCGACGTCGTGGGACAGGTCCACCTGACCGGGCCCGACGGCGCGATCGGTCGCATGGTCGCCGCGGGCAAACTTGCCTCGATGATCCTCTGGGGACCGCCCGGCACCGGCAAGACCACGATCGCGCGCCTGCTTGCCGACGCCGTGGGGCTGCGCTTCGAAAAGCTCAGCGCGGTCTTTTCCGGGGTCGCCGATCTGAAACGCGTGTTCGCCGCTGCCCGCGACGCCGCGACGCTGGGACAGCGCACCCTGCTGTTCGTGGACGAGATACATCGCTTCAACCGCGCGCAACAGGACGGCTTCCTCCCCTTTGTGGAGGACGGCACGATAACCCTCGTCGGTGCCACGACCGAGAACCCGAGTTTCGAGCTCAACGCCGCGTTGCTCAGCCGCGCGCAAGTGCTCGTCCTGCACCGCCTCGACGCCGCCGCGCTCGAGGAACTCCTGACCCGCGCCCAAGCCACCGAGGGTCGCTCGCTACCGCTCACCGCCGACGCTCGCACCGCCCTCATCGCCAGCGCGGACGGCGACGGCCGCTTCCTCCTTAACCAGGCAGAGACCCTGTTCTCGGTCGACCTGCCCGAACCGCTCGATCCGCAGGCATTGTCGGCGCTCCTCCACAGGCGGATGCCGGTCTATGACAAGGACCGCGAGGGGCATTACAACCTTATATCGGCGCTGCACAAAAGCCTGCGCGGCTCGGACCCGCAGGCCGCGCTCTATTGGCTCGCGCGGATGCTCGTTGCGGGCGAGGAGCCGCTCTACGTGCTGCGCCGCCTCGTCCGCTTCGCCAGCGAGGACGTGGGCCTCGCCGACCCGCAGGCGCTCGTCCAGTGTCTCGCGGCCAAGGACGCCTACGACTTCCTCGGCAGTCCCGAAGGCGAGCTGGCGATCGTGCAGGCCTGCCTCTACCTCGCCACCGCGCCCAAATCGAACGCCGCGTACAAGGCGCAGAAGTCGGCGTGGAAGTCGGCGCGCGACACAGGCTCGCTGATGCCGCCGATGAACATCGTCAACGCCCCGACAAAGCTTATGAAGACGCTCGGCTACGGCAAGGACTATGCCTACGACCATGATGCGGAGGACGGATTTTCGGGCGCGAACTACTGGCCCGACGAAATGACACCTGCGACTTTCTACGCCCCCGCCGACCGCGGCTTCGAAGCCAAGATCGCCGAACGCATCGCGCATTGGGACCGCCTGCGCGCGTCGCGTGCCTGACTTCGCGCACTTTGTCGCAATCGATTGGTCCGGTGCCGTCGGCCCGCGCCAGCGGGGAATTGCCGTCGCAATGTGCGGTATCGGCCGTGACGCTCCGACACTCGTTCGCCCGGGCCACGTGTGGTCGCGGCACGACGTGCTCGACTGGCTGCTGTGCGATCTTCCCGCGCACTCGCTCGTCGGCCTTGACCTGGGTACCGCGCTCGCCTTTGCCGATTGCGGTGGCTATTTCCCCGGATGGTCGCAAAGCCCGGACAACGCGCGCGCCTTGTGGTCGCTCGTGGAGAGCACCTGCGCCAAAGACCCGCATCTGGCCGCATCGAGCTTTGTCGATCATGGCGAATTCAGTCGCCACTTCCGCCGCCACGGGGGCCGCACCGGCGACCGCTTCGTCCCGGGTCGCGGGCGCCTGCGCGTCACCGAGGAGCGACAGCGTGCACAAGGGTTGAACCCCTATAGCAACTTCAACCTCGTCGGCGCGGCTCAGGTCGGTAAGTCGACGCTGACGGGAATGCGAATGCTGCACCGCCTGGACCGGCGCTTGCCGATCTGGCCTTTCGACCCGCCGCCCGCAGCAGCCTCTGTGATCGTCGAGATTTACACGAGCTTGGCCGCCGTTGCCGCTGGTTTGCAGAAAGGCAGAACCAAGATGCGCGACGCAGCCACGCTCGATGCCGCCCTCGACCGACTTGGCTGCGCCCCTCACAATCCCCTGCCCCGCTACACCGACCACGCCACTGACGCGATCCTGACATCGGCTTGGCTTCGCAAGGTCGCCGATGATCCGGCGCTCTGGCACCCGCCCGGCCTCGAGGCGGTCGCACAAACGGAGGGCTGGACGTTCGGCGTGCGCTAGGAGTATGCGCGCCGACACGAAGGGGCCGGCTTAGCTCAGTTGGTAGAGCGCCAGTTTTGTAAACTGGATGTCGCGGGTTCGATTCCTGCAGCCGGCACCACCGCCCACGGTTCAATCGAAATTGAAGCCCAGCGTCAGGCGAAAGCGCGGGCTGCGGTCGCCGCTTTCAAAGCGCGGCTCATTGATCGGCATCGCGGCCTCCAGCCCCAGGTCGAAGTTGCGCGCAAAGCCTATGCGGACCCCGCCGCCCGTGGAATACAGCTCGCCCCCGCCGCCGCCCTCGCTCAGATTGATCACCTTGCCCGCGTCCGCAAAGCCATAGACGTGTGCCCAATCGACCCAGGCAGGAAGCAACGGATCGATATTGGCTTGCAGCTCGGCACTCGCCAGCACGCCCTTGTCTCCCGTCCGCTCGGCATAGTCATATCCGCGGCCATAGCGTGGTCCGCCGATTGCGGCTTCCTCGGCGGCCAGAAGCGGCCGATCAGCGATCTGCGCGAATCCCGCCAGTTTGGCACTGATCGGTCCGGCGATTTTTCCGAACCAGTTGATCCACGCAAACCCCTTGATGAAGCGTGCGTCGCCATCAGGCCGCGAAGCCAGCGGGTCGCCCAGGCCGCTCGGGCCCAGCCCGTCGGCCACTCCGGCCCCGGCGCGGAGTCTGCCGCGCAGCAAAGGCGCATAGCCGTTCAAGTCCGCGCGCATCGTGACAAGCGTGTCACGGCGAATACGGGTGCCGGCTTGCCACTGCTCGATACGCTGAAGCCCTCCGTCGACGCCCAGCCACAGGCTTGTCTTGCGACCGCGGATCAACGGGTAGGATGCGGACAGGCCCGCCTCGATGCTGCGACCGTGCGTCTTCAACTGCCGCAAGGGTCCATCGGGATTGGTATAACCGACTGCCGCTGATGCGCTGATCGAGGTGCCCGAACGATCGGGACGAAGGGTATAGCGCATCGCGACATAACCCAACTCGCGCGGTGCGCTGGGGACGGTCACGCCCTCCACAGTCAGGTTGTCGCCCGCAAAGGCCAGCCCAGTAAAATCATAACCGAGCGTAACCCGGTCGGGTCCGATTGCGTCGGGTCCGTCGTTCTCCAGTCGGCCGCGAACGGCTGTGCGGCTCTCCTCGACGGCAACGACGAGCGTCCCCGCCCCGTCGCGCTGTTCGAACCGGGTCTTGCCAAGGGTGATGCCGGGAAGGTCGCCGACGAGCATCAGCGCGCGCTCGACCTCGTCGCGTCGCACACCGGTCCCGGTGACGAGCGATGCAAGGATTGCCCGTGCGACCTGGGACTCGCTCCCCTCGACCACAATCCGGTCGATAGTGCCCTCATGCAGGACGACACGGACGATCCCCATTTCCAGCGTTTGCGCCGGTATCTCTGCCCACGCGAAGATATAGCCGCGATCTCTCGCGACACCGGCAACGGCGCTGGCAAGCGCACGCAGGTCGCTTTGAGTCAGCTCCCGACCGACATAGGGGTCGATGGCCGCGCCGAACATCGCGACGGGGAACAGCCGCGCGCCTTCGACCCGGACTGCACCCACCATGACGCCCGATGCAACTGCAGAAACGGTACTGTCTCGTGCTGACGTGTCGATACTCGGCGGTGCCGGGGATTGTTGAAATGTTTCGGTACGCAGCGGTTCCCGACCCAGACCCGGATCGGCCCGGTCGAGACCATTTTGCGCAAACGCAGGCGCTGTCGATAGAAATAACGTCAAACAGAATACGCGAACAAGCAACTTCACGGCCAGATGCCCCACAATCGTACAGCGACGGCGTAGCGCGTGGTTCTTACCAATCCGTTAACTAAGTGTCGCAAGTGCTTGTGAACCGGGCGTTCTTAGGTCTGGCTCCAAGAATGGCGTGGGGACGCTTTGTTTCAGGAGACCGGAATCATGGCACGTTACGCCAAAATGCTCGCATGCGCGGTTTCGTGCTTAATGACCGGCACCGCTGCTGCCGATTCCGGCTGGACCGTCACGGAGGCAACGGGACCGGTCCATGTCCTGCACACCGGCATTACGCGCGTCGTCGCAAAAGGCGGCGTTCTCGACACTGGCGACACCGTCCAGACGGGGCGATCGGGACGGGCGGTGCTGGCGCGAGGCGAGGATTATCTGGTAGTCGCGCCCAATTCGCGGCTGCGCATCGCTCCCCCTCCTGCGCCGGGCGGTCTGGTTCAGATCCTCGAAGACTTCGGCAATGTCGTGTTCAAGATCAAGAAGCTGGGGGTACCGCATTTCGGCGTCCGGACGCCGTACCTCGCAGCTGTCGTGAAAGGGACGACGTTCAGCGTGACCGTGACCGACAAGGGCGCGTCGGTGCAGGTCACGGAGGGTGCCGTGCAAGTCGCGACTCTCGATGGTGGAGCGCAAGAGCTCGTCCGGCCGGGCATGATCGCCCTGGTGAGCGGCGCGACCGGCAACCGGCTCGAAATCAGGGGCGACACATCGCAATCGATCGTGTCTCCCACGGCGTCGGC